>JBDNGJ010000196.1:0-17110 GCA_041689365.1 Virgibacillus sp. | reverse complement strand
CCGGGGTCTTTAGGCACGTACTGTGTTCCCTATGGCTAAGAAGCAATGTCACAATAAGCATTGATTAATTTACAGGGTAAAGTGATCAAAACCTAGCGTAGGAAATACATGGAGACTCCAGCGGGAATAGCAACAGCTGAAGATCCCGCAGGAAGCGTTTTTTCTTCCGAGGAAGCTGAAGCATTGCCCGCGGAAAGCGAAATGTATTTCCGAAGCGGTGTCATAGCACTCAAGTATTTTTCCGCACTATGTCGCACTTTATATCTTTTGTGCATTTTTAATACTATCTTACCTTATGAAAAAAAGTGCTCCACTACTGGAACACTCCTCAGTCTTACATCATAATTCCACCATCAACATGCAGTACATGACCATTAACATAATTAGCTTCATTGGAAGAAAGGAACAAGTAGGCATTAGCGATATCCTCTGGTCGTCCTAACCGTCCCATTGGGATTTGTTCTTTCATTTGATCAATAACTTTCTCCGGAACGCCTTCAACCATTCCTGTTTCGGTAAACCCTGGGGCAACTGCATTGACGTTTATCCCTTTTCTTGCAAGTTCCTTTGCCCAGGTTTTGGTCATGCCAATGATTCCAGATTTAGCAGCCGCATAATTTGTCTGCCCGACATTCCCGTATGTGCCTGATACAGAGGAAGTATTGACTATTTTCCCTTGGCCCTGTGCAGTCATGGAAGGCAATACGGCCTGTGTACAATGGAACACACCATTCAGGTTAACATCAATGACCTGCTGAAATTGTTCCGGTGTCATTTTTGAAAGCATCGCATCTCTTGTTATTCCAGCATTATTAATTAAGATATCAATCTTTCCATACGTTGATAATACTTCATCGACCATCGAGTCAACACTCCCGCGATCTGCAACATTTACTTGAATAAATGTACATTTCATCCCTTCTGACTGAAGTTCACCTTCTCGTTCCTTACCACTTGTTTCATCAAAGTCCGCAATAATTACTTGTGCCCCCTCATTAGCGAAAGTTCGCGCTGCCTGTAAACCGATGCCATTCGCTGCACCTGTAATAATCGCTACTTTATCTTGTAATCTATTCATCTATTTTCGTCCTTTCTACTGTGCTTTAGTCTGATTAGTAAAGAAATCTTCCATGATTCTCAAAAGGTTGTCGAGGTCATCAATCAGTGGTGAATGTCCGTTTCCGGTTAGTTCTTTGTAAATTGCTTTTTCTCCATAATCCTCGATTAGCTCATCTGTCATTTGTTTTGTAACGACAAGGTCTTCATCGCCCCAGGCAATTACTACCGGGATACTAATATTCTTGATTTTGTCCTGACCTTCCGTAAACCCGTTATGAACATTGCTTAAATTGAAGATATTTAAGACTTGGTACGTCTCAGCCAAATTTCGCTGTGAAGTCATGTCAGCCAAATATTTTTCATACCTTGCTTGATTAGGTTTATCTTTTCGGTAGATCAGCATATCCCACGTTTGCTTAAGTAACTCAAAGTTCTTTGTGTCATATGCATTTTGAACAACTTTTGTTTTGCCATCCTGCTTAACCTGCTCTAAGGTTTCCAGGCGATTTGATGTAACGGGTAATCCATCTGCCCCGGTTTCAAAGTAAGCATATCCTCTTGATGATGCTGAAGCTAGTAAAAATAGATGTGTCGCATAACCAGGATAATCAGCACAAAACTGTTGGGCGACAGCTCCTCCAAGCGACCAGCCTACAAGCGAAAAGTCCCGCAATCCAATTTCATCAGCAAACAGTTTTACGTCATTGGATAAATCCATTATCGAATCTACCGGCTGATTATATGATGATTCACCAAACCCACGTAAATCAACTGCATATACTTTAAATTCTGGTGCGATATTTTCGATTACCAAGTCCCAGTGAACCGATGATGTCATGTTCCCATGAATGAGTAATACGTTTTTATTTCCACCCGCCCGTTCACGATAAGCGATTTCTTCACCATTGGACAATAAAACACTGTTCAACAACACTTCAGACATAAGATTAGCCTCCCTTTATTTTCCCCACCGAATGACATTGGCTCCCCAGGCATAGCCAATACCAGCAGAAACCAGGACAACAATATCACCATTCTTGAGCATATCACGCTCATCGGCAAGCTCTAGTGAAGTAATCTGATCCATTTGACCAATATGTCCATAGTTTTCCAAATAAATAGATTTGTCATGTTCAACACCTAGCTGATCTAATACGTATGTATGCGCTGATCGCTTCATGTGCAGCATCGCAACATAGTCAATATCCTCTTTTGTATAACCACTTTTGTCCAATGCCTTCTCGATGCACGTTATAAAATTGTCCATTGATTTTTGTTCCAGACGCTCTTTCATTCCTGGTGGATCCAACACGTCCAATTGATATAATCCTGCGTCCAGCGTTTCTTTAGTAACTGGACTTTTCGTACCACCTGTTGTAACAACAACATCCTCAGAAAATGAACCATCCGTAATCAAATGAGTTCCAAGGATTTTATTTTCAGCGTGATTCTTTTGCAAAATCATGGCACCTCCCCCTGCTCCAAGGTTAAACATAAACCTGGTACGTGGGTTCTGATAGTTGATGAAGTCGACATTCCGGTACCCGCCCGCTAACAAAACAGTTTTTATATCCGGATCAGCTTTCATCATGTCTTTAGCCAGCTTCAATGCCATAATTGTTGTTCCGCACCTCAATGCCGTATCAAATGCCCAAGCATTAACTGCGCCAATTTCATACTGCAGTTTTATTCCGGCAGTCCATAAGGGATATTCTTTATGTTCTTCCCCAATGTAAATTACAACGTCAATTTCTTTTGGATCCAACTTCACTTTAGCTAATGCTTTTCTAGCAGCAAATATCCCCATGGCACATGTGTGATCGTCTTCCCCAGGAACAGGTTTTTCTCTAATTCCCATTTTTTCTTCAATAACTTCAATGGGGAGTCCAGATTGCTCAGATAACTCTATCGAAGTAAGCTTCTTTTCAGGAATATATACCCCTGTACTTAAAACTCCTACTGTTTCCATTTCCGACACCTCATTTTTTGGTCAACCCTTTATTCAACCGATTAGAGAACTTTGACTGAATTGTGCCAGCAATACCTAATGGGAAGAAAATAACAGCTAAAATATATACCGTTCCATATAAGATAATCCAGCGTTCGAAAATCCAATGCACATCAGCTAAGTCTGACAACCAATGGTGAGCAAATTCTACCAACGCAGCGCCGATAAGCGGACCAATCAGTGTTCCAACACCACCAATAATCGTCATTAACAAGGCATCTAGCGTAACGTCTACTGCAAATACACTTGTATCAATAAATCGTAGCGACAATACATATAATACGCCGGCAAAACTTGCAATCACTCCCGCTATTACACTTACAATTACTTTATAATGAAGGACTTGAAATCCTAATGATTCTGTACGATTTTCATTTTCTCTTATCGCCACCAGCACTTTTCCTAATGGTGATTTTGTAAATCGCCTAAGTCCAAAAAAGAAAACTACAAGAGAAATAAGACAAATCATGTACATCGTTCCGGAGTCTCGAAGGAATTCTGGCAATCTAAATGTGAACCCTTCCCCACCACCGGTCAAACTGGTCCATTTTTCGGCAGCTACCAGAAACAGGCCAGCCAGTGCCAAAGTCAGCATGGCATAAAAGTGACTTTTAAGCCGCAGCGTGAGTATACCGGCTATAAAACTGACAATCCCAGCAATAATTACCGCAACTACAACCCCAGCGGCTAAAGAAAGTAATGTAGAATCGTTTAAATCCATTACAATAGCAGCTGAATATGCACCAATCCCAAAGAACATCGCATGACCGAATGAGATAATACCGGTGTAGCCTAAAAGCAGATCGTAACTCATTGCAAAAATCCCAAAAATGAAGACTTGCATAATCATAAATAGCATGCTGCGACCTGTGAATAAGAATGGGACAATAAACAATAACAATGCAAAGGCTATATATATCCAGGTACTTCTTTCAATATGGCGTAAATTCATTTGTTTGTCTCACCCCTTTACCTTAAATAATCCTTCTGGTCTGAAGATAAGTACTGCTGTCATCAAAAGCATATTTACCGCTAACGAAAGTGCTGGAACATAATAAGCCATAAATGCTTGTGTCAACCCTACTAAAATTGCCGCAAATAAAGATCCTTTAAAACTCCCCATTCCACCTATAACAACCACAATGAATGCTAATATCGCAAATTCAAGACCCATTTCTGCATATATAACCCCGGAATATGGTGCCATAAGCATTCCACTCAATGCCGCCATTGCTGCACCAACCATGAAAACAGCCATAAATACAAATTGAATATTAATTCCGAGTGATTGTACCATTTCTTTATTCATTACTCCTGCTCGAACAATTAATCCAATACGCGTCCGCTTTAAAATAAACGTCGTAAGCGCAAAGATAAATATTCCGACTGCTATAATAAATAATCGATATTTTATGAGGATGATATCACCCAACATAAAGCTCCCATCAAGAAATTCCGGGGGAACTGCGGATTTTTGTTCCGGACCAAAAACGACCTTAATTAATTCACCAAGCACAAGCATAAGCCCTAATGTAATCAGAATCTGTTGAATGTGATTACCGTAAACCGGCCTGATGATTAAAAACTCCGTAATAGCTCCCAAAATCAGCCCCGTTACAATAGCTGCAGCAATTCCGAGCATAAAACTTCCGGTTAGATTGTAGACCCATACACCGCTGAATGCACCCCAAACAAATAAACCACCATGTGCAAAGTTCAAGACATCCATTAAACCAAAGATCAGTGTAAGTCCAGCCGCGAGAAGGAAGATCAGCATACCGGTCGCAAGTCCATTAATTGCCAAACTAACTATTAAATCCATTCCTTCCCCTCCCTATGCAATTCCTAGATATTTTTTCATCAATGCTTTGTCATTTTTTAATTCATCCATCTGGCCATTATGAATTGTTTGCCCATCGTCAATAATATAAAAACGATCACCAATTTTACTTGCCATCAGAAAATTTTGTTCCACCAGCAAAATGGTTGTTTGTTCCTTCATTTGCTGAATAGATTCCATTACTTTCTCCACGATAATCGGAGCGAGTCCCTTGCTGGGCTCATCAATTAAAAGCAATTCATTTTCATTTACATATGCCCTTGCGATTGCGAGCATTTGCTTTTGTCCTCCACTTAATTGTCCACCTGGTTTTTTCCAGAATTTTTGAAGATCCGGGAATAATCCAAGAACCCATTCCATACGTGTTGTTGTCTCTTCATCTTCCTTCTTCATAGCAACCTTCAAATTCTCACCAACGGTCAGGTTATCAAATATCCCTTGATCTTCAGGCACATAGCCAATCCCGTTTTGGGCTATTGAATGTGTCTTTAATTGTCCAATTTCCTTATCATTATAGATAATCGATCCACTAGAAGCCTGATTTAACCCCATAATTGTCCGCAAAGTAGTTGTCTTTCCAGCACCATTTCTGCCAAGAAGTACGGTTACTTCACCTTTTGGGACTTCAAATGAGATATCGTGTAATATATGATATTGCTGTATGTATGCTTCAACCTGTTGTAGCTCAAGCAAGTTGCTCATCGTACATGCCTCCTAGATATGCTGACTGAACCGTTTCATTCTCAATTATCTCTTCAGGTGTTCCCTTTGCTAATAGTTCCCCATGGAATAACACAAGTACTTCATCAGACAAATCCATAATCATGTCAATCTTATGTTCAATTAGCACAATTGTCCGATCTTCTTCTTCCTTAATCTGTTTAATCACTTCGATAATGGCCGGGACCTCTTCAAGGGACATTCCTGCTGTAGGTTCATCAAGCAAAAGGACCTCTGTATCCAAAGCCAGCAGCATCGCCATTTCAAGCTTTCTTTTTTCCCCGTGCGCGAGATTTACTGCACGTAAATCAGCTTTTGTGTCCAGGAATACTCTTTCAAGAAGTTCCATCGCCTTTTCTTCAAATTGTTTATAATACTTGAAATGTGCAAGCATTTGATAACGAACCTTTGCTTGAGATTGGACTGCTAATCGAACATTTTCAAGTACTGTCAGATTCGGAAAAACATTTGTAATTTGAAAGGATCTTCCTATTCCAAGACGAGCTCGCTTAGTCGTTGATAGCTTTGTAATATCTTGACCCTTATAAATAATTTGACCATTTGTTGGAGATAATTGGCCACTTAGCAGGTTAAACAATGTCGTTTTTCCCGCTCCATTTGGACCAATAATGGAGGTAAACTTCTTTTCGGGGATTTGTACGGAAATATGGTCAACAGCTGTATGGCCACCAAAAGCTATAGCCAAATCTTTTGTTTCCAATATTGCGGTCATCGTTTATTCCTCCCTGTAAATTAGTTGGTGGAACAGCCCCCACCAGATTAGATGGGGGGGATGTTCCAAATTTGGTCAGTTAGTTAATTTTTAATTGGTGGTGCAGTTTCCTCTGGAGTCAGCACTCTTTCCAGGACTGGAATAGGATAATCATGCTCGTCACTTTCCTCTAATGTGACAGCATATAACGATTGTAGTGCCTGATGGTCTTCAGGACGGAATGTCATTGTTCCTTTAGGTGATTCAAAACTCATCCCTTCCATTGTTTCTATCAATTTATCTGCCGATGCATCTCCTTCTGTCTTTTTAAGCGCTTCCACAATTGAGATTGCTGCACTCATACCGCCAGGAGTAAACAAATCTGGCACTTCACCATCAAAACGCTCTTTATGTTCTTTTACCAACCAGTCATTTACCTTATTATCAGGTAATGTATGATGGTATACTGTAAATCCAGCCATTCCTACTAAAGGCTTCATTGTTGGCAACGTAGCAATATCTGCTACACCAGTTGAAATTTTAATACCCTGTTCCTGTACTTTCATGTCTGCTATCTGATTCCAAGGTGTATTCGCCCCTGCCCAAATAACATATAAATAATCTGGATCTGACTCGATAATTTTTTGGATATTCGCCGTGAAGTCAGTTGCTGCAGGATCCGCATATTCTTCATGACTTATTTCTGCACCTAAATCTGTTGCTGCTTCTTTAAATGCCGCAACACCATCCTGCCCAAATGCAGAATCAGGAGCAAGTGTAGCAATTTCTACCCCTTCGTCAGCTATTGCTGCTGCACCTGCGACAGCATCCTGAGATGAATTACGACCTGTTCTAAAAATGTAATCGTTATACTCTGAGCCTGTAATACTGTCTGCAACAGCTGGTTCAACAACCATAATTGTTTCATATTCCTCTGCTAGTGGCGTCACTGCTAACGTATCACCAGAACTGGATGACCCGACAAGGAAATCTACATTTTCATCCTCCAGCAGACCAATTGCTTTTTGACGGGCAACTTTCGGATCTGTTTCA
Source organism: Virgibacillus sp. (assembly GCA_041689365.1). Taxonomy (GTDB): domain Bacteria; phylum Bacillota; class Bacilli; order Bacillales; family Amphibacillaceae; genus Lentibacillus. Next base: position 9,718 of record JBDNGJ010000196.1, on the reverse strand, counting down.
GTATCCTCAAAAACTACTTCAATTTTTTTACCTGCAACTTCCATTGTGCCATCAGTTGCATAGTCAATTCCTAGTTCAAATCCCTTCCTGGTTTGTTTCCCATAAGCTTCCAGTGCACCAGTTAATGATGCAAGAACACCAATTTTGACCGTCTCAGCCGTTTCTTCCCCCTCTCCATTACTTCCATTAGATGAACCTTCACTTTCACCAGACGCATCTTCATCTCCACATGCTGATACAAATACAGCAATTAACAGCATGATAAATAGAAACCCAGTTATACGTTTTACATTCATTACTTATTTCCCCCTTTTTAAATGGTTGTTTCACTTGCAGTTATCATAAACAATTGAAGTTACATAGAAGTAACAACTCTACTATTCCCCCAGCCAGCGGATTACCGTAGCTGCCCATGTATACCCGGTTCCAGCGGAGACTGCTACAGCAATATCCCCTTTTTTAAGTAATCCTTTTCCCTCAGCAATGTGAAGTCCATAACAGGGATCCAGTGCTGACATGTGCCCGTAATGGTCTAAATAAATTGCCTGTTTCTCGTCTAACCCCAATTTATTCAGTATTTCATGAAACATTGACCTTTTTGTATGAAGCGGTAATAAAACAGTTAAATCTTCAAGCCTTACACCACTTCTTTCTAATGCCGTTTCAATTACTTTGATAAAATTTGGTATCGATACTGGATCAAGACGTTGTTTCATGCTTAACGGATTTGGGACGTCGATATAATGAGATTTATCATCAACAACCTTTTGACTGACTGGATGTACAGATCCTGAACCAGGAACTAAAACGTCCTCACTAAATGAACCATCTGTGATAATCGACGAACCTAAGATTTCACTTTCAGCAGCGTTCCTTGATACTAAAGCTGCAGCTCCACCATCAGCAAAATTAAACATGAAACGCGAACGCGGATTATCATGATTAATTATCATCGACTCTTTGGAGCCACCGGCAAGCAGTATGTTATTAATATAAGGATCAGAATTTATCATATCCTTAGCAACTTTTAGTGCTAGAGGAAAACAGGAGCTTACATTCATCATTTCAAATGAATAGGCATTTATTGCTCCTAACTCATACTGAATCCTGGAGGACGCTGTCCAAACCTGATAATCTTTAAAGGGACTCCCAAAATAAATGACTACATCAATAGACTCCGGATTCATACCTGCCAGGGCTTTTTTCCCGGCAGCAATCGCTAAATCCGATGCATGCATATCAGACGATGCTACTCTTTTTTCCGCTAGACCAAATTTTTCAATTATAATATTTTCCGGTATTTCTGTTTTAACAGCGAGGTCAGCTGCAGTCTCTATTATGTCCGGTGTGAATATGCTAGTTGCTTTTATACCTGCCATTTATCCCTGCTCCTTTTTCGGAAGCTTCATGACCCCTTCACCATCCAGCACAGTGCTCCCGCCCTTATTTTTACAAGTTGTCTGTAAGGTTAACAATCTTGAATCTTCGTTTATGTTTATTACTTCTGCGTAAGCAGTTATCGTGTCTCCTATATATACTGGCTTAGTAAAGGTCAGTGTTTGGGACACATAGATGCTGCCTGGACCTGGCAAGTGCATACCTAATAGTCTTGATAACATGCTGGCAGTCAGTAAACCATGGCTAATCCTCCCGCCAAAAAATGTATTCTCAGCATATTCCTGGTCGGTATGAATTGGGTTATAATCTCCACTAAGTCCGGCAAACATAATAAAGTCTGTTTCGGTTACTGTTCTGGAAAATTGCGCTGACTGACCTATCTTAAAATTCATGTAAGATGTCACCCCTATCCCAAATAGTACGTAATGCCTTCTTATCTATTTTCCCAGTAGCATTTTTAGGAAGTTCATCCAATTCAATTATTCTTTTAGGGATTTTATATTTTCCTAATTTACTAGAACAGTAGGCTATGACCTCATCAGAAGTTACCGAATGATTACGATTGGGAGACAAGAATGCAATAGGAACTTCCCCCCATCTTTCATCCTGAACGCCAATTACAGCAGTCTCACTCACTTGAACTAACTCCTTAATTACCTGCTCAACCTCCAATGGATAAATATTTTCACCACCGGAAATGATCATATCCTTCTTTCTTCCGGCAACATATATAAACCCTTCTTCATCACGACGAACTAAATCTCCGGAATAAAGCCATCCATCACGAAGTGCCTTTGCTGTTTCATCAGGAAGCCCCCAATATTCTTTCATTACATTCGGACCCTTGATTAAAAGTTCACCTATTTCACCATCAGAGACAAGCTCACCATCCTCATCAATAATCGATATATCTGTAAACATTACTGGCTTTCCAATAGATCCTGCTTTTCTTTTATAATCTTCTTTTGATATCATAAATATAGTGGGTGCTATTTCTGTCATGCCAAAGCCTTGCCCAAAAGGAAGGCCATGGTCAATGTATGCGTTTATTAGTTCTTCAGGACATGGTGCGCCACCACTGTAAAACCAGCGCACCAATTCAAAATTGGCAGTTTTGAACTCCTTACTTTTTCTAATCGCATCATGTATGGCAGGAACTCCCATGACAATCGTTACCTCATGATCCTCAATAGTTTGGATTGTACTGTCCGGTTCGAACTTTTCAGGTATGATAATTGTTCCGCCAGCAAGTAAAGTCGGAAAGGCAAATAATCCTATTCCCCCTATATGAAATAGCGGGAGAAGAATAATAGATTTATCAGCAGATGTAATATCTATAGCCAATTGATTATTTACAGCATTCCAATACATGTTGCCTTGTGTTAATACGGCTCCCTTAGGACGTCCCGTTGTCCCAGACGTATAACAAATAATAAAGGGGTCGCTTGATAGATGAGAGGCTTCACTAATTTGTTCATAGTTAAGTTTGCTTATGTTGGATTCATCAAACGAGAAAGCGTTTTCAAAATTAACATGATCCCTTATATCGTAGTATAAAACCTCCGTTTCACTCTCATATATTATTGTTCTCGCACCACTGTCCTTAATTTGAAATGCTAGTTCTGATGCGGAAAGACGAATATTTAAAGGAACAGCGATTAACCCCAAATGAGCAATAGCAAAATATGTAACCATATACTCTTCACGGTTTTGCGATAGGATTGCTACTCGATCACCCTGAGTTAGCAGCAATTTATGTTTAAGTATGGAAGCCATTTTATAGATATCCTGTAAAAGATCACGATAGGTTCTTTCTTCCTTCACACCAATCATTGCTACCCTATCAGGTGTTATCTCAGCTCGTTTATGAATCCAATACGAGATGCTATTCATTCTTACTTCACCTCCTTAGCGTTTAAACCATTAAATATTAATTCCATGGCGTCATCAAAGACGTGCGCGGGAACGACTTCTTCATCCCAATACACCCAGCGCATGCCAATAAACTGTCCTATCCCCATCAGACAATAGCTGACAGTTTCCGCATCCAACGGCTTGCATTCTCCGTTACTCACGGCTTCATTAATAGATTGAACAAACCCCTTTGCCAACTTTTCGTAATACCAGCGATAAAGATCCTTATCGACAAGGACAGATTGCTGAATGATACTATAAAGATTTCGATGATTGATAACCCATTCAAAAAAGGCTAAGTAACCTTTTCGCTGCTTTTCCTTAAATGCAGAAGCTTCTTCCATTGCTACTTTTATATGATGTCGCAGATTCGAACTTAACTGATAAACCAACTCATCGTATATTGCTTTCTTTGTTTGAAAATAATTATAGAAAGTTCCCTGGGCAACACCAGCACGCAAAGTAATTTCAACAATTGATGTTTCAAAATAGCCTTGCTCGCCGATAATTTCTTCAGCTGTATCGAGTATTTTTTGTCTAGTCATCATCCCCTTCTTTGTTAATTGATTATTTTCAGTAATTGACATGTGAACCACCTCTCAGTTTTTGATTATACGGAAATTTCTAAAAATTATCAAGTGTTTTTAGTAAACTTTTTAGGAATAATTACATCGCAGCGGAAATATGTCCTAGCTTTACGTGTTGGCACGGGGCGTAACTCGCTAAAAAATTACCGGAATTTAAGGACTCATCTTTTCTGGCGGACACAGGTGACGCTATTTCGATATATAAGTGACCTTTTTGAAGTTATCCGGACACAGGAGCCCTTATTTAAAATATATCATGGTTATTTGACTGTATTTTTGTGAAATAAGGTCCTTGTTGTCCACAAACACAGCCATTTTCATAGATTTCTGCCAAATAAGGTCGCTGGTGTCCGCTAACCTCAAATATGCTATATGAAAAAAAGTTCTTGCCAGATGGTGGAAGCACATTCAGCAGCCATGTTATTTTCTTAACGGCCATTAAAACACCCTCGAATCTGCTATTATCAAGGGTGTTTTATCAGTAAGCTTTTAGCTCTTCTGATTCGATAATCATATGGTACATTTCTCTAGTTGGATCCATCGGTTCAATGCCCAGTTCTTCTTCCAAAATAGAAGCACATTTGTCATACCATTTGATTGCTTGTGGGCGGTTGTTATTCTGATAGTAGCTATACATCAGCAGACGATATGCCTCTTCCCATGTATTATCAATCGCTAAAATCTTTTCACACCAGTCAATACATGCGTTGAATTCACGGAGTCTAATTGCTACCTGTGCCATTTTTTCCGAACCTCGCAGATAAATTAATTGCAGGCGCTCACGTTCTGTTACACACCAGTCCGTAAACCGGAGATCTGCCAAATACTCACCTTCATACAATGCTAAGGCCCTAGCCAATTTTTCCTTGGCATGCTTTGGGTCACTCTCTTTAATTCCGCGCAGTACTCCATCTTCGAACATAATACTATCTAACTTATATCCTGAATCCGTATTCAATCCATATGCACTGCCTTTTCGTTTGATAAAAAAGGATTCCTCACGAGCCCTTCGCTTTGGTTCTAATGCTTTTAATAAAGCATTCAGGGTAACTTTAAATGTTTTATTTGCAGCCTTCTCATCCTGGTCCGGCCACAGTTTTTGAAGGATTTCCTCTTTGGAAATGAGCTTATCCCTGCTCGTTATAAATAATTCAAATAGCTCCTTCGCTTTTCCACGCTGCCAATCACTGCTTTCAAGCTGCTTATTTCCTAACCATACCTTAAATTGACCAAACGTTTTAATGGTTAACGTATAGCCTGGATGACTTTTTATTGTTTCATCAAACCCAAGTTCATGAAGTAATCTAGATACAAGCGCAGGCTCGATATCCAGTTGTTTAGCCTTTAACAGCATAGGAGCAATATTTTGCACATCAGATGGACCAAAGGTAGTTCTTTTTTTAAGGAAAAAATCATATTCTTCTGTTTGTAATTCTCTTAGAAAGAGTTGCATCTCCTGTTTAAACCTTTCGCCATTTTCCTGTTTAAAAGCGATAAATGTATTCCAGAATCTGCTTACCAAATTGCCGTAACAATCACCACATAATTTAAATTCTCTGTGAACTTCCATCATAACTTGAGACGCTTTTTCTAAATCATCGTTATAAATTTCGGTAACCCCTATACATAACTTAATCATTGCGCTAAGCCAGCGATCCTTAACTTTTTCAGTTTCACGCAATCCTTTATTTGCTGTTTCAATTGCTTGGTCATATTGTTGCTTTTTCCCATAAAGGATTGCTAACCCCATATATGGTTCCGCTTTACCACGTGATACGTTAATTTTCTCCATGATATCCAACGCGGTCTCATAACAATTAATTGCCAAATCAGTTTCATAGTAATCCGATAGCTGAACAGCATGGCCCATTCGCATCCATCCGCATGCCTCTACAAACGGAGACTGGATATTCAACCCTAACTGTATGCCATCACTCGCCAGCTTCTTACTCAATTCGGCTTCACCCATAAATGCCTCGATAATCGATAGCAGAATATCAGTTTCGCGATGAGACTGTGGTAAATGTTTGGTAGTTTTTGCTTGTTGCTTGCGTTGATATAGAATCTCCCGGGCCTTAGCAAGTCTGCCAGTTCGCAAGTAAATTCGGGCTTGAAGGTTTCCCTCTTCCAATGGCAAATTTAATTCTTTTGCACGATCAAACCAGGCCTCTGCCTTCATTGCCTGACCGGCATTTATTAAGTTTTCAGCCATTAACTGATACAGTCTCGCCATTTCTTCTTTACTTGCATTAGATTTCTCACGCATTTGGATAGCCTGATTTACATAACGTTCTGCAATATCGGGCTGGATGGTATCGAGATATATTCGCGCCATTCCTTCAAGTGCAATGCCAGCAATATAGTAATCCTCTTTACTTTGTTCCAGAATTTGCTTATAGTTCTGCTCAGCTTCCGCATAGGATGACCAATAACGCTCAATTTCACCTTGATAGAAATACAGAATCAGATTTCGTTCCTTAAATTTCTCCGGGAGGTCGGATAGTAATTCATATAAATGCTGCAGCCTTCCTGTTCGAAGCAATTTTGATCCTTGTTTTTGCAGGATGTTAGCAATCTCATTAAATGCCTGTATTTGCCGATAATGGTATAAAGCTGTTTCCATATGAAATATTTTTTCGTAATATTGTGCTGCACGTTTATGTAAATCCTTGGACTCGCTTGGATACGCTTTTTGCAGGCGATTTTCTAAAAAAGCCTTGAATAGGGCGTGATAACGATAATGACTCCCCCCACCCTCTACAATAAACAAATTTTGCTCTACCAATCCTGCCAGAATTTCCTCTGACCCGTTGATCTGTAACACATGATCACTAACATCAGGTGATAGAACATCAATAATGCTCGATTGTAATAAAAATTGCTGCATCATTAGTGATTGCTTTGATAGTACTTCGGATGCCAAATAGTCGAATAAATCCTGCAATGATTGCTGGCGATTTTGAAGGATAGCATCTATTGATGACTCTGATTGCATATGCTGGATAAACATACTAAATGCTATTGCCCATCCTTCAGTCAGCTGATGAATTTTTTGTAAATCTTCTGATACCAGATTAACCTGATAGATGTCTTCCAGAACATGATGCATTTCATCAGGTGACAGAACTAAATCATCCTGTGGAATGTCAAGCAGGTCACCCTTGATCTTTAGCTTCGGTATGACATCCCATTTCGGTTTATTCCGGCTGGACAGTATTATATGGAGATTCTCTGGAAGATGATCAAGTAGCAGTTTTATCCATTGCTCGATTTCGTTTGAATTTTTCACATGATGGAAGTCATCCAGAATTAATGTGACCTGCTTACCCATCTCTATAACCTCATTAATAAAGGATGAAGTCAGAGACCATATTTGTTCGTCGCTAATATAATTATCCAAGTCTTCAAGTTCGCTTAAAATTGACTTGCCAAATACCGGATATTTTAACTTAACTGCATGAATGAGTTTATTTATAAAAGGAAGGATATCATCGTCGTTCTGGGATATTGAATACCAGCATGCACTAGGACTAATGTCATGCACAAATAAAGCCAATGCTGTACTTTTTCCGTACCCTGCGCCAGCATGCAATAAAGTAAGTGGGTACTTATTTGCATTGATCAGCTTTCGATTTACTTTTGCGCGCCTGACAAACCTGTCTTTTATCGGCGGTGGACTAAGTTGGCTTTGTATGATTGGTATTTTCCCCATACTATCCAGACCTTTCTTTCAAAAATTTCTATCTTTCTATATTTTAACATATGATTTAAGATTCAAAATAATTTATTTAGCTGCCCAGTCTGTGATATATTTTACTTATGTGAAAATTTAAGAAATCTGGCTTATCTTCAAGCGTTAATAAGCGTTAATATAGATAAGCCCTTATGCAGTAAGAAAGAATCTATATTTTCTTATCTGTCAAAGAATATCGATACAGACATAGACAAGGGGATCATAATGAGAAAACATCTATTTTGGGTTATACCATCCATCATCATTGCAATTGGTACTTTCAGTGTTTTTTATCAAAATATTACAAATGCATCAGAGCCTCCCGCCGAAAACTGGAGCAGAGCTTTACAAATTGGAACGACAACGGTTACCAATGGGATTCCCTTTCAAAAGACTAATGACGATGGACTTACCATCCAGACTTATGAAGATGGAAAGCTTTTGACTAAGACATTAGATAGTAATTTTGAACTGATTAATGAGAACTCGTATGATATTCCGTTTGATAAATGGACACAAGTGTCTGTTAAGAAAAATAATCTGATTTACCATGATTACAAGCATATTTACGACCAGGACGGCAACATAATCGTTTCCGATGCTAAACGATTTTACCCTTTAAAGGACACCATTCTTTACATAAAAGAAAATTCATTATATAAGCTTAGTCAAGTTGATAAGACTTCAGAAAAACTAATGGATTTAAAGGATGGTACAGATGAGATCATCCCGTACCAGGGAAAACAGGGAATTTACTTTATGACCGAAACTTCGCTTAATAATGATGTTGAGATTAATATTTATAAAGTTAACGCAAATAGTGCTGAACAGGTCCATCAGGAGAATTTCTCAATTACTTTTGGACAAACAATCAGCCATATTGATTTTGCCCTTGATGGCCAAGAACTAATCTATACATTTGAAACACAGCAAAAACAATCTAATGGACCACCACAATTTTACACATACTTTAAACAAGTGACTTTAGGCAGCAGCGAAAAGAAACCACTAGAGGAACTGGAATTTAAAGATCCAGCAAGCAGTGGATATCTTAGTGAAGTATCTAATATCACCGTCTCTTATCGAGAGGGTAATCCTCATTTCCTATTTAATGGGAACGGGTATACCCAGACAAAATACAAAGACAATACTACATTTAATATATATTCAGCCTCTATGTCAGACAACGGGCACTTGGAAGTCTCTCGAAAAAGCAATACTCCTGAAGTATCAACGAATCCGCGATGGCTGGATGAATCAACAGTTATATGGCTTGACTTGGAAGGCGAATCCGCTAAAATTAACGTTTCCTCCAGCAAACCTGCAATTATTGATAAAGCACCTATGCTAACAATAGATGACTGGATCAGGGGCCTTGGCAAAACACTAGGTATGATGTCTATGACATTAATCACCATATCAATATCAAGTATCTGGTTTATTTGGCCCGTATTGTTCATCGTGATCATGCAGATGTCAAAAAGTAAAATGTTAGACGAAGATCCTCCATGGGTATTTTACACAGGGATAGGTATTTACATGTTAGCGGTATTCATTTTTAAGGACTATATTTTTGTTCAGAACATCTTTGCAAATACACCTGATTACCTGTCGTTTAATGGCAGTTCGAATGTATTTATTCTGCTATCCGCTGTAATTGCATATTTTGCAGCACAATCAACAAAGAAATCCAGGGACTGGAAAGCGTCGGTTAGAATTTCCTGTTTTGTCGGAGCCCACATTTTAATGCTGCTGTCATTCTTTGGGCCATATTTTATTTAAAGAATGAGGCCGGGACATACTTATACTTTCAACTTTAAAGACGAGTAACAACAAATAGGATGTTTTGAACGTTCGTTTTAAATAGCTGGACCTAATACGTAGTTGATATAAAATGCGAAGTAACTGCTGGGATAATTTCTATAAACTCTCGTCCCCCGTCCGAGGTCGCTACGGGCGGATGCTTTCCGCGGGCACGGCCTTAGCCTCCTCGAGAAAACCACTCTGCGGGGTCTTCGGACTCGTGCTATTCCCGCTGGAGTCACCGCCCTCCGCTCACCCGGACTAGTGTAGTGCTATCACACAT
>JBDNGJ010000195.1:0-5903 GCA_041689365.1 Virgibacillus sp. | reverse complement strand
TTAGCGACCGCAACGTGTCAGTGTTATTACCATTTTTTTCCTTTAAGAAAGATTTCTGTCGTTCTTTAACTACAAAAAAATTTTTATAAAAGAATTATCACATTCTAATCACTGGTATATCAACCTTTCCGGAGGGAGTCTCCGTGTATTTCCTACGCTTGGTTTTGCTCACAAGAACTTTAAAAAAAGATTTTATACCACTAAACTAGCAGTTGGAATATGCGAGAATCCTGTGGGACAGCGATCCAAAGAGACCCCACAGGGAGCGATACTCGCGATCGAGACAGACTAAGTACGCCACATCCTGTGGCAACGTCTGCACTAGCACGTCCTGTGCGTCGGAGGCTCGTGGTGAGCCCTTGGTGCGCAAGTATATTCCAACTGCGTCTTTAGGAAGCCTCACTAAATGCTTCCAATAGGACTCCCATAGTTAGTTCGCATTTTATATCACGTATTATTAGATAAAGCTATGAAAATGAACGTTCTAAACATCCTTTTATTATTCGTCTTTAAAGTGTAACTTTTTAGTAATGTCACAGCAATTTTTTTATTTCAAGTTCTTTTCTTCACCTTGGTTTTCCTTTACCTCATTGTAATATTCTACTCCAAATTGGGATCCTTCCGATACCATTTTAGCATTTTCCATTTGTGCAGGATCCCTGTTTTCTGTTTGGTCTGGAATACCAGCATCTTCAAAAGTTGAATTCGACTTATTTGTACTTTTCACCTTATTTTTTATATAGTTTGCTTTTTCCTTTAGCTTATTTCTGTTTTCTTCTTTTTTAAGAAAAACCCCCATAATTCCTGCACCTACAGCTCCTGCTGCTGAAGCGATATATCTTTTTCGCATCTAATCACCCTTCCAAACTTTAAATATAAGTTGATAATAGTTATATTCCCCATTATAGCTTTTATAAAACACTCACTTTAATACAAATGAATGTCATGTTATAGTTAATAGGTAAGTAGCCTAATTTCAGAGGTGATGAAATGCAAGTACAATGTGTGCTATGTGACACAATAGAAGATATTCATGATAGTTCTTTACAAGCGAAACGGTTAAGAAACCGCAGAATCCATATGTATCTATGCGAAGAATGTGACCACCGAATTTATAACAACACAAAAAAGAGACACGAAACTGGTAACTTCCGCTTGTACGAAGCGAGGAAACAAAAGAAAGATTTAATATAACAAAAACTCCCATATTAGGGAGTTTTTGTCTGTCTATGATTCACTTTTTGTTTTTCTTTCTTGATATAGTCTAAATCTGTATATTCCTAAAATGAGTGACATTATAATTAAGCTCTCTGTAATAGGATAACCAACTATACTAAAAAACGTTATGATTATCGAACCAAATGCTAACATTAAATAAATCAGAAAAGACTTTAAAATTGGTAACTTGCGAGCAAAGCCTAACTTGTATGCAATTGATGAAAAAATAAAGTTTAAGACATAAAAAATCATCAGTTCATGACCATGATAATTATCTACAATAAAATCATAAAGCAAACTAAAATTAGTATCCATCCGTATCCTCCATTACCAGCAAACATTAAAACTCATTTTCTATCATACTAAATCTTTTTGCTATACGCTAGTTAAAAATTGGTCTGTTCTGTTAAATTTATTTTTTTGAACAATAGCCAAAATTCATATATACTTGTTCCAGTAAAAAGAGGTGTAATTTATGAAAAATATCAATATTCCCATGCTATCATTAGCGACATTGGTAATTCTTATGTTTGTTCTCGTAGGTATTTCCATTGCATTTCGCAATATTTGGTTTGTTTTATTATTTATATTGTTGGGTTTCGGATTTATGGGATATGGTTTATCACTCAAGCGAAAAAGAAAGTGACTCCCTTAATAATTGGAGTCACTTTTTTCCTTTCAGCATATAGTCGTCCACAATAGCACTTTTTATAGCTGGATTACATGTTAATATCGAATTTTTTTCAAGCATGTTGACTTGTTCGCCGTAGATAGTTGACGTCACGCCACCTACTTCATTGACAATGACTACTCCAGCAGCAATGTCCCATGGAGATAAACTCATGGTTAAATATCCATCCATAATCCCTTCTGCGACATAGGCAAATTCAAGTGCTGCAGAACCATAAGTTCTAGTTCCCCTAATTATTTTCACAAAATCCTGCATCACCTGTTCATCCACTAATCTATTTTCACAGAGCCAAAAGTGATTTAAACCAACGATTGATTCCAACAGAGACTTTTTATTGACAAGCCTTGGCAGAGCTTCATCATTTTTAAATGCCCCTTCGTTTTTTTTCGCGCTATATAGCACATCTGCCATTACATCATATATAAAACCAATTTCTCCTACACCATCTTGATAAATACCTACAGATATAGCAAAATTTCTTTTTTGATGGACGAAATTCATCGTCCCATCAATTGGGTCTATTATCCAGACGGTCCCATCAAGTGTTTCTAATTGATCACCATAACCTTCCTCACTAATTATAAAGTGATCAGGATATGTTTTCTTAATATTTGATACAAAAAAGTTTTCTGTATTTTGATCCAAAGTTGTTACCAGGTCATTTGGATTAGATTTTGTATTAACCTCAAACCGTTCATGCATTTTTTCTCTAATCGTATCGCCTGCTTGAAACACCCATTCTTTTGCTTGGTTGTATATTGAATCACGCAACTCTATATTCATTTATAAGCCTCCATTACATTTCAACTATGTCTATGATACCAAATTGGATGCGTCGAATCATTTTTTTAATCCGGCCATTATAAACTTATACATAAAAATGACCCCAAAAGTGTTCATAAATTAATGATGAACATATGTAAATTTGGGGTCATTTGCAATTATTAATCATTTTCAATCTCCAGCATTTGCAATCGTAATTGCTCTAAACGTTCTTTTGATTTTATCATTTCAATTTTATCATTGGCCTGCATTGCATCATGTAGCGTAACAAGTTCATAATCAATTTCTATTCGAATAACGGGTAATTTTTCTTGTGCTTCTTTCTTTCTCAGTACCTCCATTACATATTTCACTTTACCCACAACCTTTCAGTTGGCTTTTATTATATATATGATATTTTTTCCTAAATAGTTCATGGTAAATAGTACTTTTGTTTTTACATTCCCCAATTTTCAATCATTTTAAACATTGTTCGCAGGAAGATAACTTGACTGAAACCTATTTTTGCTTAATAATAATTATTATAATCTATGATGGTTCACCATAGAAAGGATGATTTATATGGTATTTAAAGGGTTTACGGAAAAAGATTTTAAAATATTTACAATTGATGGCCTTGACGAACGAATGAAAGCCATCAGGGAGAATATACAGCCAAAGTTTAAGGTGATAGGTGAAGAACTGTCTGGACCTGTTTCAGAGATGACTGGCAGTGAAATGCATATACATATTGCACAGCACCTGAGACGTACAAAAAACCCGCCTAATGACACATGGATGGCTTTTTGTCATAATAATCGGGGTTACAAGAAACATCCGCATTTTCAAATTGGGTTATTTGATGACCATTTATTTGTATGGCTTGCATATATTTACGAATTGCCAGGAAAACAAGATATGGCTAAAACATTTTTAAATCACATGGGGGATATCAAACAAACAATTCCAGACGATTATGTTGTTTCACTGGATCATACCAAAAAAGACGCGACACGATTTGCTGACATGGATTTGGAAAAGTCTCTCATACGCTTCCAGAATGTTAAAAAAGCAGAATTTCTAATTGGTAGGCACTTTAAACCTGGTGACCCGGTTTTGAAGGATGGACAAGCATTCTTGAAGGAAATTGAAGCTACGTTTAATAAACTGACACCTCTTTATAAAATTTCGATGAATGAAGGCCAATAATACAGACAAAAAACGCTCCGATGAATTCGGAGCGTTTTTTGCCATGTTTAATGCAGTTTATTGATATAATGAAGTTTATGATAAATGGAGTCAGTCTTTTACTAATCTAGTTTAATTGTTTTCTGTTCCGATTCTCTAGCTTTTTTAACAACAGGATAACTTGCATATCCCGAAGCCTTTTCAAAGTCAGCAAAATAGGTTTTTTCATCACTTTTGGATGGTACAATACCCTTAAACTTCCGATATGCTGCCAGAAGTTCTTCACGTTTAACGTGCTGTTCATATGCCTGTTCTACCAATGCAAAAAAATTTACCACATCAATTATTTCCTCTTTTGACCATGATTCGTCTAGTGGGTAATGGTAACTCATAGCTGTTAATCACCTCAATCTGTCCATTTACCCTTAATAAAATCTGCTTCACTTATCATTGAATTTATTAATTCCTTCACAGAAGGTATATCCTGGATTCTTGCTGCCCCTTGTCCAGCCCAGCCAAACCCTTCCGCCTCTTCACCTTTATGGATGTATTGTTTATTAGCTTCCCCACTTATGTATGTCTTAAGTGCTTCATAATCACCATGTTCTTGCTCAATACCTAATATCTTGTCCGTCCATGGATTTTTTAATGCCCTGGCCGGAGTTCCTAGTGACCGTTTAATGACGACTGTTGCATTTTCATCGGCTTCAACCAGTGCCTGTTTATATGCAGGATGTGCATCAATACACTCTTTCGTCGCAATAAAACGTGTACCCATTTCAATTCCTTCAGCCCCTAATGAAAGTGCGGCCATCATACTTCTGCCATCCACAATTCCGCCAGAAGCAATCACTGGAATAGAAACAGAATCAACAACTTGTGGTGTTAACACAAAGGTTCCAACATCACCACGCCCAAGATGGCCTCCCCCTTCTTGTCCTACCACCATAACTGCGTCTGCGCCTAGCTCTTCTGCCTTTTCAGCCTGCCTGCGCGCTGCAACAAGTACAAGTTTTTTGATAGGATGATCTTTTACCATGTCAAGCACACCTTTTGGATTACCACCGGTGACTGATATTACTGGGACATTTTCATCAATAGCCACTTGTACCATATGCTCATATGGTCGTCCATGCTGCCCAATAGCAAAATTAACACCAAAAGGTTTATCTGTCATGGTCTGAACTTTTTTAATCTCATTTCGTAATTCATCCGGGCCTTGCAGACTCATCGCTGTTATTTGCCCAAGACCGCCAGCATTTGAAACTGCTGCTGCTAAATCCGCATATGCTAAATATGCCAGACCTCCCTGAATAATAGGATAGTCAATTTCCAACAGTTTTGTTACTTTGGTTTCCCATCTCAATATAAACACCTCTTTTTCTTTTTATTCTATCATTTAGTAATCAGCAATGGCTAATATATATTAATTGGAAAACTTGGCTTTTCGTCAAGCCTTAATTGCACTTATGCGGTAAGAAAGGTTTTGTGCTTTATTTACTGCTAAAGAATAAGCTGCATGGATATCCATGCAGCTCTGATGTATCAATATTAATTTATTTGTTATTACAAGTCGGACATGTACCATAAAGAGTAGTCACTTTTTCATCATCATAATGATCAATCACTTTCTGACAATCCTGACATACGATTGTACCCATCTGGCCAACTCCTTCTTTATTAATTATAACACTGTATCATTATTATAATGTGTCATAATTAAAGAATCAACCCCTAATTAGTATAACATATTAATTTATATATGTTTTCGTGAATAAATAAACATCCAGATATTAAATACCTGACTGTTTTTGTTGACTAGTTCAATTTTGTTAATTTGGAAGGGAATGTGCTCACTTAAACGGAAAAACGGAGAGCATCCTCCATCCTCTCCCTTCTCGACAAGCAAATGTGATATATCAACTGGAAATGCGAGATATCATCCGTAATTTTGATATATCAACCAGGGATTAAGGATATCGATCACAATTCTATTTTATCGTCTGCAAATACTGGATATCGCCTGTCATTACGATATATCAGC
>JBDNGJ010000194.1:0-2312 GCA_041689365.1 Virgibacillus sp. | reverse complement strand
GATATTATCCGGACACAGAAGCCCTTATTTTAAATATATCATGGTTATTTAACTGTATTTGTGTGAAATAAGGTCCCTGATGTCCGCAAACACCACCATTTTCGTGAATTTCTGCCAAATAAGGTCTCTGGTGTCCGCTAACCTCAAATTTTCTATATGAAAAATATTTTTAATGATAGATGGTGGCTGTGCATTCAACAGCCATGGTGGTTTCTTAACTGCAAAAAAGGATAATACCCTATTTGATTTTACCCCTTCTATGAATCTCTTAATTAATCTGCTTGCATACCGCCATCCACATTATACAGTGAACCATTTACGAAAGACGCATTGTCGGAAGCAAGGAATAAAACAACCTGTGCAACCTCTTCTGGTGCACCAAAGCGTCCTGCGGGGATGCCTTGTTTAATAGCTTCACCAGATTTCTCCGGTTCGCCTGGTGTAATATTATTCTGAATGTCCGCAAGCATTTGCGTGTCAATTGCAGCGGGCGCAACCGCATTCACACGAATTCCATTGCCTGCAACTTCAAGGGCAGCTGTTTTTGTTATCCCAGCCACTCCATGTTTCGAAGCAATGTAGCCAGCCATTCCTGCTGAGCCAATATATGCTGCGTTTGATGTAGTGTTTATAATACTGCCATAACCTTGCGTCTCCATCTGTCTGATTACATGCTTCAGACCAAGGAAGACCCCCATTACATTAATATTCATTACCTGTTCAAATTTTTCTTTCTCCAAGTCCTTAATCATTTCAAATGGGCCATTTACACCCGCATTATTAAAGAATACATCTATCTTTCCAAACGTATCCACTGTTTGTTTCACATAGTTTTTCACGTCATCTTCATCGGTTACGTTTGCCTGTACCACCTTGATACGGTCATCTCCAGCACTTAGAGCGTTTTTAGCGTTATCCAATGCCTCCTGATTAATATCGACCAATACCACTTTTGCACCCCTGTCCAAAAACAGCTGTGCAGTTGCTCTGCCAATACCACCTGCACCACCAGTAATCAGTACTACCTTGTCATTCATCACTATTCCTCCTTATTGTAACCTACTAATATTTTGTAACTACCTACTATTTTAATGTACTTTCGCCTAATTATCAAATAATTTGTTTAATTGGGACATTTAGGGACAGGTCCCTTGTCCCGCTTAACTAGTCGAATTCAAAAAGGAGGCCATCAATACAGCAAGAACGATAAGTATCTGCTTGATTGTTGACCACATTATATAAATATAGTGATCCATTAACAAACGATGTTCAAGAAAATATTATGACAGGGGTTACTTTTATATAAAATTACAAATTCCGATAAAATTCTATCATTTCTCACTTTACAAACTAAGTTAACAGGATTACAATATTACAATGTTGTAAAATTTCCATTAGATTCAATACGACTAATTTTCAAAAAAAACATAGGAGGGGCTCAGATGAACTTAAAAAAATGGGTTATATTCACAGTACTGACTCTATTATTAAGTATATTGGCCGCGTGTTCAGAGGACTCTAATGACGCAGCGGATACCAATGATTCAGCAACAGAGACAACAGAAAATGGAGAGAAAGTATTAAACTTTACAAACAAAGTAAACATCGCAACCATGGACCCTTCAATCGCAACAGATGAAGCTTCCTTCAATTTTTTAGCAGCTACCACGGAAGGGCTATATCGACTTGATGAGAACGCAAAAATTACGGAGGGCATTGCCACGGGACATAAAGTTAGTGAAGATGGACTTACATGGACATTTACCTTAAGGGAAGATGCAACTTGGGGAAATGGTGATCCCGTCACCGCGCATGATTTTGTTTATGCATGGCGCCGTGCGGTCAATCCAGATACTGGATCTGAATACGGTCCATATATGATGAATAACGTAATTAAAAATGCCACAAAAGTAAGCGGTGGGGAGCTTCCTGTTGAAAAACTAGGTGTAAAAGCTGATGGAGACTATACATTAGTAGTTAATCTGGAAAATCCAACACCATATTTTGAGTCGTTAACAACCTTTGGCACCTTCTTCCCGCTGAACCAGGAATTTGTCGAAGAACAGGGAGATAAATTTGCCACAAGTTCTGACACAATATTAGCAAACGGGCCTTATACATTAGAAAATTGGGAAAGTACCAGTGATTCATGGGAATTAGTTAAAAATGAAAATTATTGGGATGCAGATACAGTTAAGATGGATAAATTGACGTTCAAAGTAGTAAAGGATCCGCAGACTGCTGTTGATTTATACGAATCAGGCGCAATGGACCGGATTGACCTATCATCTGACCTTGTTGATAAATATAGT
>JBDNGJ010000193.1:0-28677 GCA_041689365.1 Virgibacillus sp. | reverse complement strand
CTAAGACAATTAAGGATGTTGCTGCGGGGGCGGTTCTACTAGCTGCTTTAATTTCGTTTGTGGTAGGATTATTAATTTTTTTACCGAAAATATATGGATTGTTTTAACAAAACCTTCATTGAACGAAGGTTTTTTTTGGCAGCGAAGTCAATTCCACAATATTTCCTTGCTGTACAAGTGCAACTAAGGCTTATCTATATTAAGGCTTGCACTCCAGAGTATACGGGGTTCTAAGAAAGCAAAATACGCTTTCATACAAATCTCTTTAACGAATGCCAAGTTTTCTAAACAATATTTGATAAAGTTTTTTGTACACATAAGATATAAAATGCGAATTAGTGAAGATTTTCTTTTGTTCTAATGAAGGCATGAGTGCTTAAATCCGTTCCGGCAGAATACTTCGCTTTCCGGGCACGACCTCAGCCTCCTCAGAAGCAAAGAACGCTTCTTCCGGGGTCTTCGGAACGTGCTGTTCCCATAGGAGTCTTCGTATTCTGCCTCCACTGGAAGAGGCTTTCTTGATTAGAGGCTGAAGTGTTCCCTATGGCTAAAAAATCAAGGTAAAAACAGCCCAAGCGTAGGAAATACACGTAGACTCCTGTGGGAGCTGAGGCCTAGATGAGACTACGCAGCGACGTAGGAGCAAGGAGGCTCATCAGCCGCCCACGGAAAGCGTAGTGTATTTCCGAAGCGGTGTCATAGCACTCAGCATGTTAGTTCGCAGTTTATATCTTATGTGTACAAAAAACTTTATCAAATATTGTTTAGAAAATTTGGCATTCGTTAAAGGGATTCTTATTAAAGCGTATTTTGCTTTCTTAGAACCCCTTATACTCTGGAGTGCAAGCCTTAATATAGATAAGCCTTAGTTGCACTTGTACAGCAAGGGAATATTGTGGAATTGACTTCGCTGCCAAAAAAACCTTCGTTCAATGAAGGTTTTGTTAAAACAATCCATATATTTTCGGTAAAAAAATTAATAATCCTACCACAAACGAAATTAAAGCAGCTAGTAGAACCGCCCCCGCAGCAACATCCTTAATTGTCTTAGCTAACGGATTCGTATCAGGTTTCACATAGTCAATTAGCTTTTCAACCGCTGCATTAGTGGCTTCAGCAACTAATACTAATCCAATTGCGAGCATAATAATTGCCCACTCTATTAAAGTTAAGTTTATTATACTACCTGCGATAATTACTGTTATTGTCGCAATTAAATGTATCCTAAAATTTCGTTCTGTTTTGGTTACTTCTTTAAGACCATTCCACGCATGTAAGAAACCAATAGATCTTTTATTTTTATTATCGTTCAATGCCGAATTCACCCAGAATTTCTTCTTGTCTTTTAAACATTTTCAGTTCATCTTCTTTATCCATGTGGTCATAGCCAAGTATATGCAAGAAGCCATGTACCGTTAGAAATCCCAGTTCCCTCTCAAATGAATGGTCATAATCTTTCGCCTGCTCCTCCGCCTTTTCGATAGATATTACAATATCACCAAGAACTAACGGGATATCCTCGCCAACAATGTCCAGTTCATCATCAGTTTGTTCCTGCATTGCAAACGACAATACATCTGTTGGTTTGTTAAGCTGTCGGTAATTTCGGTTAATTTCCTGAATTTCACTGTTATTGACAAAATTTATCGATACTTCAGCTTCCATAGAAATTGCTTCTTTTTTTGCAGTGAAAATAAGTAATCGCTGCAGCATATCAATATAATCGGTAGGTACAGAATTAGTTTGGTCGTGAAAATCGATATACATTTTATTTTGCCTCCTTCATAGGGTACTGGATTCTTGAATGAAAAATTCCTTTTAATGATTTACAGATTGTTTGTTGAACTTTATCCAATTCCATTAATGTAAGTGGACATTCATTTAATTGTCCATCCATAAGGCGATCATTAACAATTGATGATACAATTTCTTCAATCTTTTTCTCTGTAGGCTCATTCAATGACCTTACTGCGGCCTCCACAGAGTCACATATACATATTATTGCAGCTTCTTTCGTTTGCGGCTTTGGACCAGGATACCTGAAGTTACTTTCCTTCACATGGCGGTTACTTTCCTTTTCTTTATAATAAAAATATTTTAATAAAGTAGTCCCGTGATGCTGCATCGCAATATTAATAATTTCTTTTGGAAGTTTATGTTTTTTAAGCATTGCTGCTCCATCATATGGATGATTAATAATAATTTCTGCACTTTGTCTTGGATCAATTATATCATGAGGATTGGAAATCGATAACTGATTTTCAATAAAATAATGTGGTCTTACTGTCTTACCAATATCATGGTAATACGCGCCAACCCTTGCTAGAAGACCATTTGCACCGATAACCTCACAAGCTGATTCACTAAGATTGGCCACCATTATTGAATGATGATACGTACCTGGTGACTCAGTTAGGATTTTTCGAAGTAAAGGCTGATTAGGGCTGGCTAATGAAAGTAACTTTATATCTGATAAAATACCTAATCCGGTCTCGAAAATTGGTAATAAACCAATGGCCAAAACTGCCGAGAGAAATGCTGAAGCTATTCCAAACCCAGATTGGATTAACAATTCACCTACCGAATACTTTTCAAATGAAAGAAACAGAAACAACAATACAGTAATAATGTTAATAGCAGTAACACCTGCGCCTGCTTTAAGAATGGCCAACCGATCCTTAACATTCGACAGGAAGATAATACCAGCCATTTGAGAAAAGAAGAAGTAAATACCGGCCTCTATATTTAATGCACCTGGGATTTGTTCATTAAAAATTATACTTCCCAAAATGGCATATAATATTGAGAGTACGATTGCAAACCGTTCGTTTAGCAATTGTTTTATTAGCAAGGCTCCTAATGCAACTGGAACTGCAAAAAATAACTGGTTTACTGGAACCGTTATCATACTCACTGCTTTCATTAGTGTTATAACGATAATACTTATTAATATTATGGAAGCGACTTTACCTTTATCTAAGTGATTAACTTTTGAAAGAAGGTTCATTTCATATCCAATAACAAAGATTATTAAAAATATTAATAAAGCCAATCCTATGACTGGATAAATGTTTCGTTCTTTATCCAATAAACCAGCTAACTTTAAGTCCTGATAATATTCATTAGTAATTACTTGGCCTTCTCTGACAATTATCTCACCTGCTCGAATTACAACAGGTTCGACGCTGCTAGCTGCGTCCTTTCTTGCATCCATTGTTTTTTCAACATCAAAAAATGAATTTTCCACCACTGCAAACTCACTTAATTTAACGAGTGGTTTTTTTACACTATTTGATAGATTGGAATACTTTATATCCTGTTCCATACTGGCAATACCGCTTTGGATATTTTCAACACGGACACCATTCCTTAATACCTCTTTCAGTGAACCAATGAACAGCTCTTTGCCTTCTATACGTAGCTGAGGACTTACTTCAACAAGTTCATATAATATTCCATCGTTAACTTCTTCGGTTATCTCAGGCGACAACATCTGCTTTAATCGCTGTACTTTCACCTGGCTCGGCATCACACCTGCGTTATTCTCGCTAGGCGACTCAGGTGAATTTTCTGCCTCCTCCGCCTCCAATATTTCAATTGCATCAAATATTTCTTCCACATATGCTACTTGTTCTTCAGTAGTTTCAGTTGATATGTCATATCTATCTTCAACAGATTGAACCGTTTCCCGGGTTTTCCGTTGTGTTTCCTGTTCATTTTCAATTGTAATTGGCGAACGAATTGTTTCCTTAGCACTGGTAAATCGTTCAATATCATATGTTTCTGTAAACACGTTGTTAACAGTTATAAGGAAAAAAAAGACACCTAAAATAGCCACCGGCAAAACAACTGTTACCCATTTTGGCCGGATCTTAAATAGTGTCTTTACAAAGTTTTGCAGCAACTTAGCCATAATTTTCACCCCATAACTGATCAAGAAGCAGGCATTACAATTAACTATGTAAATATAGAAATAAGACCCGCAAATGGGGGTCTTACACTATGAGTTAGTTCGTTTTTTCATAGGCATCAATTATTTTTTGTACCAATGGATGCCTTACTACATCTGTTTGATTTAAATGAATAATTGAAATTCCGTTCACCGATGACAATAGCTGATTCGCTACCTGTAACCCTGATTTAACACCCTTAGGTAAATCAATTTGAGTAATATCACCAGTAATTATCATTTTGGAGCCAAAACCTAGACGTGTCAGAAACATCTTCATTTGTTCCGGTGTAGTATTCTGTGCCTCATCTAGTATGACAAATGCATCATCAAGAGTTCGTCCACGCATGTAGGCTAATGGGGCTATTTCAATGGTATCCCTTTCGATTAAACGCATTGTATGCTCCGCTCCAAGAACATCATGTAATGCATCATATAATGGCCTCAAATACGGATCAACCTTTTCTTTTAGATCACCAGGTAAAAATCCAAGGCTTTCACCAGCTTCTACTGCAGGGCGTGTTAAAACAATTCTTTTCACTTCGCCGTTTTTTAAAGCATGAACAGCCATTACGACAGCCAGATACGTTTTTCCTGTACCAGCGGGACCGATACCAAATACAAGGTCATGAGACTTAATTGCTGACACATAATTCTTTTGTCCTAATGTTTTTACCCTGATTGATTTTCCCTTAACATTTTTGGTTATTTCATCCTCAAAAAGAGTTTCAAATTGATTAATTTTTCCTTTTTTTGCGAGATCAACCGAATAGACAACATCTCGTTCCGTTATATCCAATCCTTTTCTTACTATCGTAAGAAGAGTAGATAAAATTTCTTCTACAAGTTCTATTTCTTCATTTGTGCCAGAAACGCCTACTTGTTCTCCTCTGGTAACAATCGATACATTTAATTGCTGTTCTATTTGCTTTAAATATTTATCATTTGTACCAAACAAAGCTAATGCTTCATTAGGATTGGTTAATTGTAACTCAATTGTCTTCAAGTTTTCTGACATAATCAATCTCCTTGATCTATTGATTCTTCTTTAACAATATTTTCTTCCACAGCCATATATAAGATTAATTTAACTTTACCACTCTCAATTGTTTCATGCAAAATTTTTTCAGAAACAATTTTCGCATCAGGTCCCAGTCGTAGCATTAACTCTTTTTTTGCTTGTTCAATCCCAATATTAATTGCGTCTTCCTTACTTCTTTCTACTTTATTATACCTTTTTTCACTCAAAATAGTTTCAACTATTTTTACTGGAAGCTTCCATTTTAAAAAATACAGATCTTTTTCAATTCTCTCCCGGTGGACTTCATTATAATCAGGTGAACTGAACCCCCATACCGGCAGCTCGAAATCATTGATACTTATATGGTATTTACGTTCACGATTTCCTGTCAAAAGTTCATGGTTAGCTTCTAACGGAATGGTTACATCTGTTTCATACCATGTTTTCGCAATTATTTCCCCCTCGGCTGCTACTAATTCATATTTTTTGTCCTTTTCGCTATCATCAAAATTGAGTTTTCCTGAAACAAGTACTTGTCCAGGCTCAACATAGTCATTGACTCGAACCTTAGGGAGTCCTTTAGACACATACATTTTCTGAATGACACCTTTTTTTGTAGCTACTAAATTTCTGGGACCCTGTACCTCTTTTTCTTTTACTATCGTTTTTTCTACTCCTTCAAGAACATAGGATGTCCCTTTTTGATGCACACCAACCCACAGTAATTCAGGTACATCATTTACTAATTGTTGCTGTACTTCACTAGGTGAATCCAGTGTAAAAGTCCATGCTCCTTGATGGATTCCATACTCGGTCAATTGTTTGCTTATCTTTTCCTCGATATCTTTCGGGACACCTATAATTCTAACTTCCCAAATAATATTGGAAAGAAAAAAAATAAGCATAACACTTAATAGTAAGCCAAGCACAACTTCTTTTTTACCGGTGAATTGCTTAAATAAAAATGGCAAACCTTTTTTATTCAAAAAGGTCACTTTATAACTTGTCCGACGTTTAATATCCTTTAATATATTAATATCACTTAATTTAACATTACCTTTGCACGCATTTTCAGATTCCTTTTTGATATCCCAAACTGTAATACCTTGTTCAATACAATATTGAAAGAAAAGTTCAGGATTGCTGCCCTTAATAAGTATTGTTACATATCCAGCAAAAAATGACCCCTGTATATGTTTCATGTCCTCCTCCTTTGATTATCTTATTTAATCTGGAATAAATCTAACTTCAGTTATTAATCCTTCCAGTAATATTTCTTCAGGCACCATCATTTTCAACACAAATGATGACCCTGATATCTGTACATACCCCTTATTGGTTTTGAGCTTTAATTCGGTATCTGAATAAACAACCAGTCCTTTATGATTCTCAATATAAACATGTATTTGGCCAATCATTGTTATTCTCGGCAGCTCCAACATGACATCAGTTGGAAGTGCAAGATGTTTCATAAACCATGGACCGATTCGTTGTTGCCATTTCTTCACTGATGTGGCCCCCTCTCACATTCATATTTATGAAATTAACGACAGGATAAGAACAAGAAAAAAGAACCACTACCCAGTTAAGCATCTATAGCTTAATAAGTAGTGGTTCTTTATTTGAAATAGTTATTTTCTTCGTTGTCTCACAATACTTTGATATGGTTTCTTAGCTCTTGGCGACCCTAAAACTTCTGCCATGATAACGCCGTTTACCAGGCCTTTTTGATTTAGATTATTTTTAATGCGTCTTTTAAATCTTTTTTGTTCAACTGATAACTCATTATCAGATTGGTTGATGTTATCATTTTCATTAAGGATTGCATCGTGCTTTCGTTCTTCGATTGCCTTTTGGGTTTCTGTATTCATGCGATCGGCAAGACGTTCACGTTGTTCCTTCTGTTGTTCTTCAATTGATGTTTTTACTTCTGAATCTTGCGTTTGGTAATCACTTCTCGCCATTCCACCACCACCCCCGGAAGGAGTTGGTGAAGGGTTAGGCAAATTAGCTGTTCGTTTTTGTTTATTGGTATCTTTATCAGACTTATCTTTTAAAAAACCTGCAAGTCCCCCAATAATTGCAAGGATTATGAGAATGACATCCATAATAACCCTCCTGTACAGGCTAATACATTATTTATTGTCATTGTCTTCTTTATCATTATCTGACAACTTCCCAATAGTATCGCGCATATCTGTATCAGCATCTATATTTTTATAGTTCATATAATCCATTACACCAAGATTTCCTGATCGTAGTGCCTCAGCAAGTGCAAGTGGAACATCTGCTTCTGCTTCGACAACTTTTGCACGCATTTCTTCAACTCGTGCGACCATTTCCTGTTCCTGTGCAACAGCCATTGCTCTTCTTTCTTCCGCCTTGGCTTGAGCAATATTTTTATCTGCTTCAGCTTGATCGGTTTGCAGGATTGCCCCGATATTTTTGCCAATATCCACATCAGCAATGTCAATTGATAGAATTTCAAATGCTGTTCCTGCATCCAACCCTTTGCTTAAAACATTTTGTGATATTGAATCAGGGTTTTCCAATACTTTTGTATGTGCTTCTGAACTACCAATCGTACTTACAACGCCTTCACCTACACGGGCAATTACTGTTTCTTCCCCAGCACCACCGACAAGGCGGTCAATGTTAGCACGTACAGTAATACGTGCCTTTGCTTTCACTTCAATACCATCCATCGCAATACCTGCGATAAATGGTGTTTCAATCACCTTTGGATTAACACTCATTTGAACGGCTTCTAAAACATCACGACCAGCTAAGTCAATCGCTGCTCCTCGTTCAAAGGATAGTTCGATATTTGCCCTATGTGCAGCGATAAGTGCGTTGACTACTCTATCTACATTACCACCGGCTAAGTAATGACTTTCCAGCTGATTTGTAGTTAATTCCAATCCTGCTTTATGTGCCTTAATTAACGGATTAATTACCCTTGAAGGCACAACCCTACGTAATCGCATCCCAACCAGTGTGAAGATACCTACTTTAACACCTGCAGCTAAAGCGCTAATCCATAGCATTACTGGAATGAATGTAAATAATACTGCCACAACAATTAAAATTACCGCAATGATTATTATCGGCATAAGTTGTTCTAAATCCATGTAAATTCCTCCTATATATTCATCTCAAATTATACTTCTCTTACTACCACACGAACCCCTTCTACCTTAACCACCTTGACAGGTTTATTACTTTGAATAAACCCGCCTTCTGATACAACATCTAACCGTTCATCATCGAATACCGCTGTACCTGATGGACGTAACTGAGTTACTGTTACACCTTCCAACCCTATTAATTCCAATCGATTTACAGAAGAAACATATCCAAGTTCAGTTGATGTCTGATCTTTTAATATAATATGACGAAAAAATCCTTTTTCCATCCCCATTGACTTAAACAGTATAATAGCAGCTATTATGGCTACTATAAAGGCTATACCAATACTCATTGACATATGGCCGATATCCTGACCTGATATCAGTAATGACCCAACCACAGATCCAATTCCAAGTAAACCAACTATTCCTCCGGGGACAAAAAACTCTGCTATGATTAATACCAAACCTAAAATTAATAAGATAATGGCTTCCATTCCAGCCAGACCAGCAATGATATGTCCATAGAAGAACAAAATTAACGAAAGCAATCCCATTATACCTGGAATTCCAAAACCAGGAGAATACAACTCCACAATCAACCCGAGACTTGCTACTGACAATAATATCGGAACTACAACCGGGTTAGTAATAAACCGGGCTATATTTTCAGATATTGTGGGTTCTTTCTCAACAATAGTCGCATTGTTTAAACCCAGTTCATTCAACAACTCTGTTCTGTCTTCAACAGTTGCTTTTGAATATCCGACCTCAACTGCTGACTCCGGATCCAATGTAAGATACTTTCCTTCCCCAGCACCGTATTCCGGAAGATCTATACTTGGGTCTGCCATTGCAGCTGCATACAATTTATCCCTTCCCTTTGATTCAGCTGCACTTTTCATCGCACTTAGCCATGCGGACTGTGCCTTCTTATTAGCAGCAGTTCCATCCTGGTTTATGACGCCACTAGCCCCCATATTGGCCTGCGGTTTCATGTAGATATTATCTGTGTTTAATGCTATATAAGAACCTGCTGATAATGCCTGATTAACAACAAAGGAAGTGGTTGTAATTTCAAGGTCTTGTAGTAATTCTGCAATTTGTCTAGCAGAATCAACCCTTCCCCCAGGTGTGTCAATTTCAAAAATTATATGATCGGCGCCAGCTGCCTCTGCCTCTTTTGTGGTTCGCGAAAGGAAAGCTTCCAGTCCAGCTTCAACTTCATTCTCTATTGGAATAATATAAACTAGTTTTCCATCACCGCTGTCCTGTGCTTTAACCATT
Source organism: Virgibacillus sp. (assembly GCA_041689365.1). Classification (GTDB taxonomy): domain Bacteria; phylum Bacillota; class Bacilli; order Bacillales; family Amphibacillaceae; genus Lentibacillus. The sequence goes on along the minus strand of JBDNGJ010000193.1, from coordinate 19,292 downwards.
GGAATAGTAGTAAACAATGAAACCGATATTAATAATACAAGTGCTGAAATTATGTATGGTCTAAATCTGCTACCAGGCACACAGCATCACCCCTTTCTATGACCCAACCAGTTTACATACGTTTATATATGTAAATGGTTTCATTTTAGCCATATTAGTTAAATAGTATCACAAACAGATAAAAAGATGATACTTTTCTAAAAAAATAAATGAAAAAGCCTCGTCAAATCTGACAAGGCCTTTTGAATCATTAGTTAATTTAAATTTTTTTGAACAAGCCTGTTAATTCGTGCTCCATCAGCCTGACCCTTAACTTTAGGCATAATTGCACTCATAACTTTTCCCATATCTTTTTTGGAAGTTGCATTAACTTCCTGAATCGTTGACTGAACTAATGCCTCTAACTCAGTTTCTGATATCTGTTCTGGCATATATTCTTGTAAAATATTGATTTCAGTTTCAAGTTTTTTAACAAGATCATCGCGTCCAGCTGATTTAAATTCTTGGAGGGAATCTTTCCTTTGCTTTAACTCTCTTGAAAGAACTGTTAATTCTTCTTCCTCAGAAAGTTCTTTGTTACCAAGTTTAATCGATTCATTTTGTATTGAAGCTTTAACCATTCTAACAACACCAAGGGTATCTTTATCTTTGTTTTTCATGGCTTGCTTCATATCTTGGTTCAGCTGTTCTAATATTGTCATGCCCTTGCACCCTCTTTAGAATTTACGCTTTCTAGCAGCTTCAGACTTCTTCTTGCGTTTAACACTAGGTTTTTCATAGTGTTCACGCTTACGATATTCTTGTAGTGTACCACTTTTTGACACACTACGCTTAAAGCGACGAAGAGCATCCTCAAGATTCTCGTTTTTACGAATGCGAGTTGTATTTGACATGCTAATTTCCCTCCCTCCGAAGCAAAAAACAAAAATGTACAAACATGAATAATATCTCATGTCTCTGCTAATTATAATATAACCCTACTTACAGGTCAACTTAAAAATAATACTTTATTCTTATAATCCCATTTTTAAAAAGGCTCTTTTATTAAGAGCAGATCTTCTTCAGTTGTTTAATGCACCCACTGTAAATAGTTATTAACAATAAACCTTTGTAAATCGGCCTTTAATAGTTATCTGTCCCTTTATTTCCAGCAACTATATCAACACCTGCACTAGCACCAATTCTTGTGGCACCAGCATCAATCATGGCTTTAGTAGATTCAAGGTCACGTACGCCACCTGAAGCCTTAACACCCATTTCACTTCCAACCGTTTCACGCATAAGCTTAATATCATGAACAGAAGCACCACCACCAGAAAATCCTGTGGAAGTTTTCACAAAATCTGCTCCAACCTGTTTAGCAAGCTTACAAGCTCGCACTTTTTCATCATCGTTCAACAAAGAAGTCTCAATGATAACCTTTGTTAGTGCATTTCCTTCTGTAGCTTTAACTACAGCTTCAATATCATTTTTGACTGCTTCATCATTGTTCGACTTCAGTTCCCCAACATTAATAACCATATCCACTTCTGTAGCCCCATCTTTAATAGCTTGCTTAGTTTCAAATACCTTTGTTTCTGTTGATGTAGCTCCTAGTGGAAAACCAATAACAGTACAAACTTTAACTTCAGTATTCTTTAAATTCTCGTAACAGAAAGGTACCCAATACGGGTTAACACAAACTGAAGCAAAACCGTTTTCACTTGCTTCTTTTACAATTTGGGAAATCTTTTCTTGTTTTGTGTCTGGTTTTAATTGGGTGTGATCAATATATTTTGCTAAATCCATATTCATGTATATCTTCCTTTCATGTATGGTTCTATATACGGCACTAAATCCTATTTATTTTGCATAATATTTATAAAACATGAATGGTGTTCGCGTTAAGAAGTTGCTTTAATATTTGAGTTTGTGGCACTGTCCATAACACGGACAAATGTACCGTCGTTATACGGATAGCCCGACTTTGTTATTTTTATTCGAACGATTTTTCCAATTAGATCTTGTGTACCTTTGAAACGCACTTTTAAATAGTTATCTGTATAACCAACCAAATAGTCAGTATCTTCTTCAGACACACGTTCTTCTGGTATAACTTCCAATACTTCATTTTCATAGTCTGAAGCATATTCTTTTGCTAATTGATTTGAAAGCTCAATCATTTGGTGTACACGGTCATTTTTTACGTCATCGTCAACTTGTTCTTTCATGCGTGCTGCAGGTGTACCCGTCCGTCTCGAAAATGGAAAGACGTGCAGTTCTGAATAGCCAACATCTTTAATAAAGTTGTAAGTTTCCATAAACTCTTCATCCGTTTCGCCTGGAAAGCCAACAATTACATCTGATGTGATTGCCAACCCGGGTAGAGCTTTACGGATTTTGTCTACCTTTTGTTTATAAAATGCGCTGGAATACTTTCTCCTCATCCGATTTAATACTGAGTCCGAACCTGATTGCAGGGGAATATGCAAATGGCGGACAATTTTAGTTGATTTATCTAGTACATCGATTACTTCATCTGTAATTTGGCTTGCCTCAATAGATGAAATACGAATCCGTTTAAGTCCATCAACATTCGTTTCTAATTCATGAAGTAGTTTTGCAAAGTTATAATCGTTCATATCTTCGCCATATCCTGCAGTATGAATACCGGTTAGGACGATTTCCTTATACCCTGCATTAACTAAATTCTGGGCTTGTGTTACTACATTTTCGGGGTCTCTTGACCGTAACAATCCTCTCGACCAAGGAATAATACAGAATGTACAGAAATTGTTGCATCCCTCTTGAATTTTTAGCGATGCGCGTGTACGATCAGTAAATTCAGGTACATCCATTTCCTCAAATACTCGGTTTTTCATTATGTTCGTTACACCATTAATCGGTTCACGTGTTTTTTGGTGTTCTTCAATGTAATTAATCATTTGTTTTCTATTTTGTGTTCCGACAATAACGTCGACACCGGGTATCTCCATTATTTCACCTGGAGAAGTTTGGGCGTAGCAGCCTGTTACACAAATAACTGCTTCAGGGTTTTTACGGACAGCCCTTCTGATTACTTGCCTGCTTTTTTTATCTCCTGTGTTTGTTACTGTACACGTATTAATTACATATACATCAGACTGATGATTAAAATCAACACGTTCATAACCATTATCTTTAAACATGTTCCAAATTCCTTCAGTCTCATAATGATTCACTTTGCATCCTAAAGTATGAAATGCTACTGTCGGCATTATTTACACCTCAACTCTTCAAATTGGTAAGAAATACTTGCTAACACATATAAAGGAGCAGTTTCGGTTCGTAATATACGTGGTCCTAACCGAACGGAAGTAAAACCATGCTGCTTTAATTGATCTGCCTCTTTTTCTGAGAAACCACCTTCTGGACCAATACAAACTAATACTCGATTTCCGGGCTCCAATCCACTTATAGTCGTTCCAAATGATTGGAACTCCGAAGTTTTAGCTTCTTCTTCATACGCAAACAATTTAATGTCATACACAGAGCTTTCTTCAATTAAATTTTCTATCGTTGTGACGTCATTAATTTGTGGTATTTTGGTTCGGTGACTTTGCTCACTTGCTTCTTTAACAATTTTAGAAAAACGTTTGAGTTTTTTTTCGGCTTTTTTAGCATCCCAAACAACTACAGAACGTTCTGTTTTTATCGGTGTAAATGCAGTTGCACCAAGTTCTGTACCTTTTTGCAATACTAATTCAAACTTATCACTTTTGGGCAATCCTTGAGCAATTGTGACATCAATTGGTAGTTCGGATGACTCGTCCAGCCATTCCATTATAACTAACTGCACACCATCATTATCTAAGGATGTAATTTTACATAGTGCTGCTATACCATCCGGATGATTACATATGATTTTGTCTCCGGCCTGTAATCTCATGACACGATTAATATGATGTGCATCATCTGCCTTAATAATAACTTCTTCTTTTCCCCAATTAGTTTCTGGAACAAAATAGCGTTGCAAAGCTAAGCACCACTTTTCTATTGATTCTTTCTAGCTATTATGGAAACCCAATCTTCCATTTCATTTATCTCCAGAATATGGAATCCCTGTTGATTCAGTTTATCAACCACCATTTGTTTCTTTGCTTGAATAATGCCAGATGTAATAAATATACCGTTCGGTTTGAGGTTGTACCAAGCATTCTCCACAAACCTAACGATTATCTCAGCTAGAATATTGGATACGATCATATCTGCCTTCAGATTAACACGGTCTAACAAATTATTCTGTTTGGTAATAACTTTTTTATCTACCTTATTCAGCTTTGCATTTAATTTGGTGCTCTTCACTGCTATGTCATCCAAATCAAATGCATAAACTTCCTTGGCACCCAATAACCCTGTAGCAATGCTTAATACTCCGGAACCACAGCCTACATCTATTACCTTATCATTTTCTTCAATATATCGTTCTATACCCTGAATACTTAAAACGGTTGTTGGGTGTGTTCCGGTTCCAAAGGCCATACCCGGATCAAGCTCAATAATTACTTCATCACTCGATACAGCATCATAGTCTTCCCAGGTTGGAATTATCGTAATCTTTTTTGATATTTTAACTGGTTTATAGTATTTTTTCCATGCTGTTGCCCATTCTTCTTCATGTATTTCGCTTAAGGTTATTTGATTTCTGCCTAAATTAATATCGTAAAGCATTAAATTGTTAATAGCTTGCTTAATTTCACTAACTGTTTCACCCAAAAAACTATTTACTGGTAAGTATGCCTTTATATAGACACCCTCTTCTGGGTATTCATCCGCATTTAATTCGTAAATCTCTCCAAAAAAATCTTCACGTTCAGTTGTCAAATCGAGCGGGTCTTCAATTACAACACCGCTTGATCCGGTTTCATGTAGAATATTAGAAATTGGTTCAATAGCCTCATTAGTCGTATGAATGCATATTTCTGACCATTTCAAATCAATCCACTCATTTCTTTAGAAAATAAAATCGTTTATGTATGCGGTGTTGCTGTAACACCGCTATTAATTCTTGACTCTTTTCATATGTTTTGTTCCTTTAAAATCTTCGTAGTTGATATAAACTGCGAACTAGCATGCTGAGTGCTATTACACCGCTTCGGAAATACACTTCGCGCACCTAGGGCGGCTGATGAGCCTCCTTGCTCCTACGTCGCTGCGTAGTCTCATCTAGGCCTCAGCTCCCACAGGAGTCTCCGTGTATTTCCTACGCTGGGACTGTTTACATTGATTTTCTTAGCCATAGGGAACACTTCAACTTCTAATCAAGAAGCCTCTTCCAGTGGAGGCAGAATACGTAGACTCCTATGGGAATAGCACGTTCCGAAGACCCCGGAAGAAGCAACTAAATGAAGGCCGACTAAAACTGTCCTTTGCGGACAACGTCGGCATACCCCTTGCCGGGGCAAGGAGGCTGAGGTCGTGCCCCATGGAAAGCGAAGTATTCTGCCGAAACGAAACTAAGCACTCAGCCATCATTATTAGAAAACTTGGCATTCGCCAAGCCTTTGGGCGAATTGCCTTAGTTGCACTTATGCAGTAAGAAAGTAGTTATACTTTCTTATCTGCGAACAAAAGAAAATCTTCACTAATTCGTAGTTTATAGAAAAAGTGTAACAATCATTTAGCTTTTAAATGCGTTCTTAAACCGTTGGAAAAAGGAACTTTCTTGTTCATCTGTTGCTTCATTTCCACTAATATCATTAAATTCACGCAACAGTTCTTTTTGACGATCTGTTAATTTATTAGGTGTAATTACTCGTACCTGTACATGTTGATCACCATGACCAGTTCCCCGAACATTTGGTGCACCTTTGCCCTTCAGTCGAAAGACTTTGCCTGTTTGTGTTCCGGCTGTTATTTTCAGCATAACATTGCCATGTACAGTTGGTACTTCTATTTCATCACCAAGTGCTGCTTGAACGAAGGTTACAGGCAATTCACAGAATATATGATCCCCTTCACGCTCAAAGAATTCATGTGATTTAATTTGAATCACAACATACAAATCGCCTGGGGGTCCACCGTTAACGCCAGCTTCGCCTTTGCCAGAGACACGAATTTGCTGCCCTTCATCGATACCTGCAGGGATAGAGATATGGATTTTATTTTGCTTTCTTACTTTACCGGCCCCACCACACGTATTACACTTTTCAGGAATAATTTTACCTGTACCATTACAATGATGACATACACGACGGTTGACGACACGGCCAAATGGAGTATTTTGTTCCGTATTTAATTGGCCTGAACCCTCACAATGTGAACATGTTTTTGTCTTTGTTCCGGGTTTAGCTCCAGAACCATCACACGTATCACATTCTTCTTCTTTTGGTATACTAACATCTGTTTCTTTCCCAAAGATAGCTTCTTCAAATTCTAAAATCATAGAATATTGTAAATCAGCACCTTGTTGCGGAGCATTTGGATCACGTCTGCGACCACCGCCACCAAAGAACATATCGAAAATATCTCCAAAGCCACCGAAGTCCTGCGCACCGCCGCCGAAGCCTTGACCTTGTGCACCAGCATGACCAAATTGATCATATTGTTGACGTTTTTGTTCATTGCTTAGTACTTCATATGCTTCTTTTGCCTCTTTAAATTTCTCAGCTGAGTCTTCTTCACTGTTCACATCTGGGTGATACTGTCTTGCCAGTTTACGGTATGCTTTTTTTATTTCATCTTTGGAAGCACCTTTTTCAATTCCAAGTACTTCATAATAATCGCGCTTACTCACTTGTAAATCACTCTCCCGGACACTATTGCATAAATTTTATGTTATCATCAATTGCTCCTTTATAGCAAATAAACACTTAAAAGAGTAAAAGTCAAAGCCAAGAGACTCCTGACTTTGACTTTAATCAATTGATTCAGCTTAACTATTTATTATTCTCTTCGTCGTCAACTTCTTTGTAATCTGCGTCTTCTACATCTTCAGAACCTTGTCCTTCTTCTTGACCCTGTTCTGCTTCTGCATCTTGTTGCATTTGTTCATATAATTTAACAGAAAGCTGTTGTACCTGTTCTTGTAAAGACTCTTTTTTCTCTTTAATTTGTTCAATATCATCTGCATCAATTGCTTTTTGCAGTTCATCTTTAGCATCTTCCGCACTTTGTTTTTCTTCGTCAGATACCTTTTCACCAAGATCCTTAATTGTTTTATCCGTAGTGAAGATAAGTTGTTCTGCTTCATTACGCAATTCTATTTCTTCACGGCGTTTCTTATCTTCTTCTGCATTCTCTTCTGCATCTTGGACCATTTGTTCAACCTCTTCATCAGATAAACCTGAAGAAGATTTAATTGTGATGGACTGCTCTTTATTTGTTCCCTTATCTTTAGCACGAACATTTACTATTCCATTAGCATCAATATCGAATGACACTTCGATTTGAGGTACACCTCTAGGTGCTGGTGGAATATCTGTTAATTGGAAACGACCTAATGTTTTATTATCTGAAGCCATTTCACGTTCACCCTGAAGTACATGAATATCTACAGCTGTTTGATTATCTGCAGCAGTTGAGAATACTTGTGACTCACTTGTTGGAATTGTTGTATTACGCTCAATTAACTTAGTAGTCACAGAACCCATTGTTTCAATACCTAATGAAAGAGGTGTAACATCCAATAACACAACATCTTTTACATCACCTTGAAGCACGCCACCTTGAATTGCAGCACCTAGTGCAACAACTTCATCAGGGTTAACACCTTTAGATGGTTCGCTGCCAATTTCACGCTTAATTGCATCCTGAACTGATGGAATTCGTGTTGATCCACCAACAAGAATTACTTTATTAATCTTACCAGCTGATAAGTCAGCGTCTTTTAATGCTTTACGAGTTGGTTTCATTGTACGCTCAACCAAATCAGAGGATAATTCATCGAATTTAGCACGAGTCAAGTTCATTTCCATATGCAATGGACCAGCATCACCTGCAGTGATAAATGGAAGTGAAATTTGAGTTTGTGATACGCCTGATAAGTCTTTTTTGGCTTTCTCTGCTGCATCTTTCAAACGTTGTCTAGCCATTTTATCCTGTGAAAGGTCAATACCATTCTCTTTTTTGAATTCTTTCACCATGTGGTCAATGATAACTTCATCAAAGTCATCCCCACCTAAGCGATTATCCCCAGCTGTTGAAACAACTTCAAATGTACCATCACCGATATCCAGGATGGACACGTCAAATGTTCCTCCACCTAAGTCATATACAAGAATTGTTTGATCCTGATCTTCTTTGTCAATTCCGTATGCTAATGCTGCAGCTGTTGGTTCGTTGATAATACGTTCAACTTCCAAACCAGCAATTTTACCAGCATCTTTTGTTGCTTGGCGTTCTGCATCATTAAAGTATGCAGGAACAGTAATAACAGCTTTTTCTACTTCTTCACCTAAGTAATCTTCTGCGTAAGATTTGATGTGCTGCAAGATAATTGCTGACACTTCCTGTGGTGTATATTCTTTATCTTCAATTTTCACTTTATAATCTGTACCCATATGACGTTTGATTGATTGGATTGTGTTAGGGTTTGTTATTGCTTGGCGTTTTGCCACTTCCCCAACTTGACGTTCGCCATTTTTAAATGCTACTACTGATGGTGTCGTACGGTTACCTTCCGGGTTCGGGATAACTACCGCTTCTCCACCTTCCATTACTGACACACATGAATTTGTTGTACCTAAATCAATTCCTATTATTTTACTCATGATAAACTTCCTCCTTCACTACTTATCCATTTACTTATTTACTTTAACCATTGCTGGTCGAATAACTTTATCTTTTAACATGTACCCTTTTTGCAACTCTTCTGCAACTGTATTAGATTCCATATCTTCTTCTTCCACTTGCATAACAGCGTGATGTACAGTTGGGTCAAATGTTTCACCTACACATTCTATTTCTTCAACACCTTGCGCTTTTAATGCGTCTTTTAATTGCCGGTATACCATAGATATACCATCAACAAATCCTTCACCAGCATCGTTTACTTCTACTTGTAGTGCCCGCTCAAAATTGTCAATTGCAGGAAGTAACTCATTCACGAAGTCTTCTGCTTTATATTTACGTTCCGCCTCTTTTTCTTTTTGCGAACGTTTTTTGAAGTTATCAAATTCCGCTTGTGTTCGAAGCACTCTCTGATGAAGTTCTTCTTTCTCTTGTTTGAGTTGGTCTACTTCTGCTTTTAGGCTTTCCATCTTGCTTTCATCTGAGCCCATTTGCTGTTCTCCATCTTGTTCAAAATTGTCGATTACTTCACTAATATTTTCTTCACTCTTCTCAGTTGTTTGCGTTGTTTCCCTATTCTGTTCTTCCATTTACTGCCACCTCCTCGTATAAAATTGCCATGTTAGAATATATCACGAATAGCTTTATAAATAAACATATATACATGAAGAAGTGATGGGAATAGTCTCCCATCAATTCGATGTACCCTCTAGAGACTTGCTTCACTCATTGTTTTTATACCACATATACAGTGCATCTGACATTTCATGTGATAATGTGTTTAATAAATTAACGACCCGCTTATACTCCATACGGGTAGGACCTAGCAGTGCTATTGTACCCATTTGTTCTTCATTTAGTTGATACGTGGCCGTGATTAGGCTTAAATCTTTGATAGCATCTACTTTGTTTTCATGGCCTATCCTTACTTTAATGCCATTGGTAGTATCTTTAAGCAGGTTGGCTATCTCATCTTCCTTCTCCATCATGGAATAAAATGAGCGTATTTTGTCAATATCCTTAAACTCTGGCTGCATTAGAATATTTGTTTTTCCGCCAAAATACAATTTCACGGGATTATCATTAAAAAAGGCAGCCTTCAAATAATCATACGATTTCTCAAAGTCGGTAATATACTTATTCATAAGATCGACAATTTCCGTATTTAACTTTTCAGGTAACCTTACAATTGGTACACCATGCAACCGATCATTCAAAATGTTTACCATCTTTTCCAAATCCGATGCACTTATTTCTTCCGGAATTGAAAATGAACGATGTTCTACATGCCCCGTATTAGTGACTAATATCGCAACAGCTGTTTGTGATGACAATGTGAGAATCTGCAGCTGTTTCAATTTCGTCTCAAATACTTCCGGCCCTAATATTATTGATGTGTAATTAGTTATATCGGATAATATTTGGGCTGATTTTTGTACAACCTGTTCGAACTCAAAGAAACCATCTTGTATAACGTTATTAATAAGCTTTTTATCACCTTCTGTTACTTGCGGGGAGACTAGGTGATCGACATAATAGCGGTAGCCCTTTTCAGAAGGAATACGACCAGATGATGAATGCGTTTTTTCCAAGAAACCCATCTCTTCTAAATCAGCCATCACATTCCGTATCGTGGCCGAGCTGAAAGCTATGTCCCCTTTTTTAGATATAGCACGTGAGCCTACTGGTTGTGCTGACTCTATGAAATCATCAATTATGACTTGTAATATCAGTAATTGTCTTTCTGTTAACATGATGATCACCTCTGTTAGCACTCCATCTGCTCGAGTGCTAATGCTAATAATAAATTATCAAATCCTTATTTTTTTGTCAACGCACAAGCATTAAATCTTTTTCTTCTAATAAAAATTGTGCAAAAACCTCATTACCAAATAACATACCTTGGTCGGTCAAATGAAGATTAGTCTCATTCTCTGCCAGCCAGCCTTTTCGTATTAATGATGACACATCATTTTTATATAGTTTTTCATAGGAAAAACCAAATTTTTCGTGAAAACGACTCTTGTTTATTCCTTCCGTTTTACGTAATCCAAGAAACATTTCTTCTTCTACCATTTCTTTGATACTAATTTCCTCCGTATTTAATACCGGCTTACCTGTTTCCATAGCTTTCTTTACATAAGCAGGTAATGGTCTAATGTTCCCTGTTCGTATACCAGGGAGATATCCGTGAGCCCCAGCTCCAAACCCGTAATAATGCTCATTATTCCAATAGGTCAGGTTATGCTGACTTTCGTAACCAGGTTTGGCAAAATTACTGATTTCATAGTGGTTGACACCTTCGGCCTGCATTGTTTCTTTTAACACCTCATACATTTGCACTTCTGACTCTTCTGGAGGGCGGTGCAATTTCCCTTTTTTATGACGTTGGTAAAAGACCGTTTTGGGTTCAATTTGCAGGGCATATGTCGAATAATGAGGCAGTCCGAACGATACTGCTTCATCCAACGATTTCTGAAACTGTTCAACTGTCTGGTTCGGCAAGGCATAAATAAGATCAATACTGATATTATAAAAACCGTGCTGCTGTAGTTGATTAATGGTAGTATATACGTCTTTCACCTTATGCAGTCGACCTAATTCTTCCAGCATTTTGTCATCAAACACTTGTACACCCAAAGAGACCCTGTTGACACCATAACTTCGTAACAATTTAATTTTATCTTCATCAAAATCACCAGGATTGGATTCAATTGTGAATTCCTGACAATTCTCAATATCAAACTTTTGGTCAATAATTTTCATTAAAGAACGTAATTGATCCATATTTAATGAGGTAGGCGTGCCTCCACCGATAAATATAGTATTTACTTTGTTTTTCGTACCAGTAACATTTGTGTTTATTTCATTAGAAAGCGCCTCTATATATTCTGTAGCTAACTTCTCATTATAAAAAAACTTGGTAAAATCACAATAATGACAGATTTGCTGACAAAATGGTATATGAATATAAGCGGATTTAACCATAATTATCCTCCAATGCTTTAAAAACTAGGCTTAACGTTAAAGGGGGTCCTTACGAAAGCGTGCTTTGCTTTCTTAGAACCCCTTATACTAGGAGTGCAAGCTTTTTCATACAAATAAGCCTTAATTGCACTTATGCAGTAAGTGAAACTTTATACTACTTTCTTCCATTATGAAAAGGGATGAACTTTAAGCAGGAATGCCATTAGTTCTCCCTTAATAAATTAATCATCATCCATTTGTAAAACAGCCATAAATGCTTCTTGGGGAACCTCAACCGATCCTACCATTTTCATACGCTTTTTACCTTCTTTTTGTTTTTCCAATAATTTACGTTTACGAGTTATATCCCCTCCGTAGCATTTGGACAAAACATTCTTACGCATTGCTTTAATAGTGGATCGTGCGACAATTTTATTTCCGATTGCTGCCTGGACCGGTACTTCAAATTGCTGTCTTGGAATAAGGTCCTTCAATTTATCAACAATCATTTTCCCTCTTTCATAGGCAAAATCACGATGAACGATGAACGATAATGCGTCAATCGTTTCGCCATTTAACCATATATCCATCTTCACAAGGTTTGATGGACGGTAGCCTATTAAATCATAATCAAAAGAGGCATAACCTTTTGTGTGAGATTTTAATTGATCAAAGAAGTCGTACACAATTTCTGAAAGAGGAATTTGATAAACAACGTTCACACGTACATCATCCAAATATTCCATGTCGATAAATTGCCCACGTTTTTTTTGAGCGATTTCCATCACAGGCCCAACATAATCATTTGGAACCATGATAGTCGCCTTTACGAATGGTTCATGAATTTCCTTAACAATTTGAGGGTCTGGCATAATGGATGGATTGTCCACTACAATTGTAGTGTCATCCGTCTTCTCTACCTCGTATATTACGCTTGGTGCTGTTGTAATTAAGTCGATATTAAACTCACGTTCGATTCTTTCCTGAATTATTTCCATATGTAATAAACCAAGAAAACCACAGCGGAATCCAAACCCTAGTGCCTGCGATGTCTCTGCTTCATATTGCAGTGACGAATCATTTAACTCCAGTCGTTCCAGTGCTTCACGTAAATCATTATATTTATTTGAGTCAATCGGGAATAATCCGCAGAAAACCATAGGATTTAACCTGCGGTACCCAGGTAGTGGTTTTTCAGCCTGGTTATTGGTATGTGTAACAGTATCACCAACCTGCGTATCACCCACATTTTTAATCGATGCTGTAAGAAACCCTACATCACCAACAGTTAATTCATCTTTTGCTACCGGTTTTGGTGTGAAGACACCAATTTCGTTAACTTCAAATTCCTTTTCAGTTGCCATCATTTTTATTTTGTCGCCAACCTTTACGGAACCATCTTTAATACAGACATAAGCAATAACACCACGATAAGAATCATACAACGAATCAAAGATAAGAGCCTTTAAAGGGGAGTCTGGGTCACCGGAAGGAGCAGGTATATCTGTAACAATCCGATCCAGAATTTCATCAACTCCAATATTATCTTTTGCTGAGGCTAAAATAACATCGTCTTTATCAATACCAATGACATCCTCAAGTTCCTGGGCTACCCGTTCAGGATCCGCATTTGGAAGATCTATCTTATTAATAACAGGAATAATTTCCAATTCATTATCCAATGCAAGGTAAACGTTCGCTAAAGTCTGGGCCTCAATCCCTTGAGCCGCATCAACAACCAGTATTGCGCCCTCGCATGCCGCAAGACTTCTCGACACTTCATATGTAAAATCGACATGTCCAGGCGTATCTATTAAATGAAATGTATAATCTTCACCAGCTTTATTTTCATAATGAAGCTGCACAGCATTTAATTTTATTGTTATCCCACGTTCCCGTTCTAAGTCCATTGCATCTAGAAACTGTTCTTTCATTTCCCGTTGCGTCAGTGCTTTTGTATTTTCGAGAATTCGATCAGCCAAGGTTGATTTTCCGTGATCAATATGTGCTATGATCGAAAAATTACGTACTTTACTTTGTTTTTTCACCATAAGTGATGCTCACTCCTACTTGTCTTTTACCGTTTCACCAATAAAAGTGCAAATTTAAGACGTCAATAACTAGCATTGATTATAGCAACTGCATCACATACATTCAAGGACTAAAGGAGTGAGTTATAGAATTCCCATTAAAAAAAGACTTGAACAATCTGATAAATAACTTCCACGACTATTTCATAAAATCCTTGTACACTAGCTTCTAAGAATGTAGCTATTTTCTGCGTGAAATGAACTGGAGCTTCTGCTGCCATTATATCTTCGTTAGTTGCTTTTTCTACTGTCATAACCTGTTTTTCATCCACTTTTTCTTGGGTTTCTGTACTTTGGATTGGGTCAGCTGCATTCTCTCCTCGATCTAACCCCACTACTATACCAACGAGAAAGAACAATGCAAGTAACAACAGAACAACTAAAGAACGCATATAATTTCCTCCTACTGATTTTTATTTACCTTTTCAGCATCCCAATACAGTTCACTAAATACATCTGCAACAGCATCTGCTGTCCGATATAATTCGTTCAGATTATTATCGACCCCTCCGAATTCAATCACAAGTGAGTTTTGAGACAGGTCCTGGTTATATACACCATTACTTCTAGGACCCTTTTTTGTAATGACAGCTCTACTTAAACCAGGATATTTTTTCTCAATCAGTTTATGCAGATCATTTGCTAGCGATAGATTCTTCTCATAACTTGCGTATTCTGCTCCAACTACAAAAGCTATTCGTGCATATGATTTTCCATTGATTTCTGTCGTTGTTTTATCCCGTCGTTGAGAATCACGGTGTAAATCAAATACATATTGAATCTCATCATTAGATGCAAAGGCTTCTTTCACTACTTTCCTTGACGCAGAATACGATTGGCCATATTCCCATCCGTTATTGTTCAATATTTCCATGATATCTGTATCATCAACACTTGTCCCGATTCCATTTGATTCTAATGATTTAGCGAGCCTCTCACTGACTTTCGTAATATTCACTTCACCATGTTGTGCCAAATCAGGGTCAGTGACATCAGGCAAATGTGGTAAAAAGGATTCTCTGTTATGTGTATTGTAAATAAACACAACGTCTTTATCGCCGGTATTTAGCTGATCGTCTTCATTTTCGTTTTCCTTTTCGGTTTCAGGTTCTTCTTTTGAATCTTCAGTTTCGTTTGATTCATCGACGACTGCTTCTCTATCTTTCAAAATTTCATCAAGAGGAGGTGCAGACTCAACTGGTAAGTTAGTATAGTCGGTTCCTTCACCAGCAATTATTATTTCATTTTCATAAGTAGAGAGTCCTGGTAACTCTCGCCCCAGTAAACTTCGAGTGTCATTAGGTTTGATACTTGTTGCCATTTGAAATAAGACACTTGACAAGTTAGGTAAATCCTTATCTTCTGGATACGCTTCCTTAAATGCTCTATTCTCCATTCCCATCAGATAGAGAAAGGTGGAACTATCAAGGTCACTGGTCCAGGTTGTTATCGTATGAGAAGAGAATCGGTATGCAGGTGCTACTGTAGTTAAAAAACCTATAACAACAAATAAGATAATTACACATATAAAGTAAATACCGCTTTTTTTATAGAAGTGATTAAATACCTTTTTCTTCCTATTATTTTGTTTGTTCCCGAGATACATGGTTCCACCCCTTCTGAAGTAATCCTCAATGGTAAAATCTATGAAAAAACTTCAGAAGATAGAACAAATTCTTTTAAAACTTTAAAAATGATAGAGATATACAAGAGTGCTTACCTTGTATAAGAAGCGAAGTTTTCTACCGTTACTTTTTCATGAAGCGCTGCATTTAAGCCAGTTGCAATTAAAGTAGCCATATCTTTCATAAAACCATCTACTTCTTTTGGAGTAACCATCAAATTATGTCCTATTGGTGTCAGTACTTCTTTAATTAACGCTCTCTTTTCCTCCTCTGTTAAATTTCCTACCACCCCAAGAAAGGTATCGCGTTTTTCTTCATCCGGTAAGTCTTCTTCTGTAAATTCTTTATTGCCAAAGGACATGCTAGCAGGCGCTAACGACTTCGAAGGGTTATCTTTTTCGTTCCACTCTCTTCCAAAATGCTTTAATATAAAATCAATCGTGTCACTTGTTATTGTCACTGCATCAACGACTGTTGGTACTCCTATAGCAAACACAGGTATTCCGAGTGTCTCCTCACTTAACTCTTTTCGTTTGTTGCCAACACCAGACCCAGGATGTATCCCTGTGTCAGATAGCTGGATTGTTTCATTTACACGTTCTATCGACCTTGACGCAAGTGCATCAACTGCAATTACAAAGTCAGGATTAAATTTCTCAACTATACCAAAAATAATATCACTTGTTTCCATCCCGGTTACTCCCATTACACCAGGAGTGACTGCCGCAACGGGACGATAGCCTTCCGACACAGATTCATGCTCCAATTGAAACAAATGGCTGGTTACCATCACTTTATCTATTGTCATTGGCCCCAGTGCATCTGGTGTTACATTCCAATTTCCAAGTCCTACGATTAAACCATGTCCGTCCAATGGAACATTATTTTTCTCGAGTAACTGTTCCAACTCTCCTGCGAATATCTTTGCTGCTGATTCCTGTCGCTTCGTATCCTGCTTTTTAACACCATCAGCATAAATCGTGATATATGTCCCTGGTTTTTTACCAATCAGTTCTTCGCCTTTAGCATCTACTTCAACGTAAGATACAGTTATATTGTCTTCTTGTCTTTCTTTAACCTTAACTCCTTCCAATTGCTTCTTTTCTTTCTCCTTCTCTACATACATGTCCTTAGCCTCTACGGCAAGATCTGTTCGAACCTGATATCGTTCATCATTTTCTTTCATTATCGAAACTCCTTTTTACTTTTATAGGCTATTTCATACCTATAGGCTTAACTATTTCAATAAAAAACATACGAGAGCGAAATAAACCTATTGAAAAGGTTGTACTCGTTTGGTAAAATGTCATTTGTTAGTAGTTATGAAGTATAAATCCTTTCTTACTGTATAAGTGCAACTAAGACTTATTATATTAAGGCTTGTCGTAAGCCAAGTTTTATAATAATGTAACGATAAGGTGTTTGTTTAGGAGGTGAAACAATGGCTAATATTAAATCTGCAATCAAACGTGTAGAAACAAACAAATCAAAACATGATCAAAACCTGCAATATAAATCAGATATGCGTTCACAAATCAAACGCGTAGAGAAGTTGGTTGAAGCAAAAGATGTAGAAGGTGCAAAATCTGCTTTACAAACAACAGTTAAGAAAATTGATAAAGCTGTACAAAAAGGTGTAATCCAACAGAATAAAGGTAATCGCCAAAAATCTCGCTTAACTAAAAAAGTAAATGAACTAAGCGCATAAAAACAAAGGCGCAAATAAACAAAACGATCCCTATTAAAGGATCGTTTTTCGTTTATTTAGCTGTTAAGCGATTTCATAAATACTTTAACGCACAATCCGTGAAGGAATAAGAAAGGCAAAGTTACACTACTTGAGTCAACTTTGGATCAACAGTACGTATTAGATGTAAAATGCGAATTAGCGAAGATTTTCTTTTGTTCTAATGAAGGCTGAGTGCTTAAATCCGTTCCGGCAGAATACTTCGCTTTCCATGGGCACGACCTCAGCCTCCTTGCCCCGGCAAGGGGTATGCCGACGTTGTCCGCAAAGGACGGTTTTAGTCGGCCTTCATTTAGTCGCTTCTTCCGGGGTCTTCGGAACGTGCTGTTCCCATAGGAGTCTTCGTATTCTGCCTCCACTGGAAGAGGCTTTCTTGATTAGAGGCTGAAGTGTTCCATATGGCAAAAAAATCAAGGTAAAAACAGCCCCAGCGTAGGAAATACACGGAGACTCCTGTGGGAGCAAAGGCCTAGGTGAGACCACTGAGTGCGTTAGCACGAAGAGGGCTCAACAGCAGCCCACGGAAAGCGAAGTGTATTTCCAGAGCGGCTAAATAGCACTCAAATTCTTTTAAAAGTACTTCGCATTTTTATCTTATGTGTACGAAAAACTTTTATCAATGTTGTCAAGGCAACAATTAAAAACGTTCTGAGATTATCAAGATAGCTGTTTGAGCTTATAGATGCGAAAGTTGATTAAGTATAATACTTTTTTACCGTATAAGTTCAACTAAAGCTTCGTACCTTAGTTGCTAATTTAAAATGTTTTACATTTATTGTATTACTTTTATGGCTGCACCAAATCATGTATTAATAGTTCAAAGGCAAGTTCCTTCTCCATTTTCCCCTGTTTTATATTTGCATCGGCCTCAGTCAACTTTACGATAATATCCTGCAATCTGCTAACCGTAAACTTATTTTCCCTGCTCATTGCAATTTTTATAACATATGGATGCGTCGAAAGTTGTTTTTGCATCTGAGCTTGACTGTACCCTGTTTGCTTTAAAAGTTTGACTCGTAATATGGTCCGAAATTGAAATGCCAGCAACGCAATTAACCCAATCGGTTCCTCTTTCATCTTTTCCAAATCTTTGTAAATGGAAACAGCTTTAAATAAGTTACGTTCAATCACAGCATCTACCAGGCGTAAAGATGAGTTACTCGCGGTATGTGATATCAGATTTTCAGCAATTTCTTTCGTAACAATTCCGCCTTCCCCAACATACAATGATAGCTTGGAGAGTTCACTTCGTAACAAATGCAGGTTAGTAGAAAGCTCTGTCTCAAGCATTTCATAGGCATCCTCTTCAATAGTAATTTTCAAACTTCCGGCAAGATTTGTTATCCAGCTCCTTAGTTCATAATCCTTTATTGGATTACAAGCTGCGACAACGCCATTCTTTTTAAGCGCCTTACTTAATTTTTTTCGTTCGTCAATTTTCTCATATGGCGCGATTAGCACAATTACTGAATAATCCACTGGTTCTATTAAGTAATGGCTTAACACTTCCAAGTCATGTTCAAAGGGTAATTTATCAGGCTTAGCCTTTAGAAACGAAGCATTACTAGCGATAATTAACTTTTTTTCTCCAAAAAACGGGTAGGTTTCAGCGTCAGCGATTACCTCTTGAATTGGTGTCTCTTCCAAATCATACGTAGATAAATTTTCATTGTCCTCACCTGGTAACACTGCTTTTGTTATGTATTTCGTAATATTTTGTATGAAATAAGATTCTGTTCCATATAATAAATATACTGGTTTTATTTGCTTCTTTTTTACTTGCTGTAACACATCTGAGTATGCCATACTATTCACTCCAATACGATATAAACAATCGTAAAACGTATCTCATGGAATAGCAAGAGGTTTTTTTAAGAAGGCCGTTTTCCATATGTTCGTTGTTTTGATTAGAAAGATTGGTATTTACCTACCCTTTGTGGTGAATACCAAAATTTTATGTACAATATCCTAAAGGAACCGAGTAGACGTCGCCATTACTGACCACGCCTCTCACAGAGCGCACACGTGCGGACCTTCGCATGTGGCTCTTCCCATATATCCCTTTTAGAGATAAAGTTCATCATAAACAGATACAAGACTTACAAGTCCTAGTTT
>JBDNGJ010000192.1:0-32147 GCA_041689365.1 Virgibacillus sp. | reverse complement strand
GATAGTAGACATTGGATGAAGCCCAGGCTATCGCGGCAACAATTATAAGTATCTCACCAAAAATCACCTCAGGATCCTGCACCATGAAGATATCCCAGCCCAGAATCGTCACCAGTCCAAGCATCCCAATACCTAAACCGATTGTTTTTCCGGCTGATATTTTTTCACCCAAAATCTTTACGGCAAAAATACTGCTCCAAAGTGGCATGGAATACAAAAGTACCGATGACTTTCCTGCATCAACAAACTGCATCCCATACATCACAAGCAGAAACACAATCGATGTTTGTAATATCCCAACAATAATCAGATGCTTCCACATATTTCGTGGTGGTTTACCAGTTTTCCAAAGCCATACGACAAGCAGCAATGTGACCGCCCCTGTTCCAAAACGAAACGCCGAGAATGTAAATGGCCCCATAAACCCAAGTGATGCCTTCATAAACACCCATGCATAACCCCAGATAATTGTAATGAGCAAAATCAATGCCCAGACAATCCATTTATTTCTTAGTATAGAATTCCCCATATTCGACAAACCTCTTTTTAAACCATAATTGTAGTGTTTTAGAAAGGAGGATAAAAAGGACCAAGAAGTTCGAGGCAGCGAAGCTTTGAGTAGCGGAATGTATGCATCTAATACATGAGCAACGGAAAAGCAAGCTAACGAAGAAATTCGATGTGTCATTTTTACCGGACTTTTTAAACAACCTCTAATAGAACAAGTATAGTAATTTCCTAGTAGCCTAGCAAATAACTAACCTTACTAATACTTTATGCCTGCCTCAATATTCACACGTTTAATAACTTTCCCAAGTTTTTTAATACCTATGTTGCATGGACGGTAGTCTTATTAAGTTCTAAACTTAATGTAAGCCCTTACAATAATTGTCATAAGGAGGAGAGAGATGAGGAGAAAATTGTCGTATATTACATTATCCGTAATTGTTTCGACATCATTTTTCGCGACAACTGGTTTGCACACAAGCGCTGACAGGGCACCTAAACCGACTATTGAAAAGAAGGACAAGAAGGATGTTCAGGAAAAGGCTCATCCCAAATTCAGCTGGGGCACTCCAGGTCCAACATCACCTATTTTACATCCTGGCTCAATAAAAGGTGCTGGTATGGTTGCAGAACCGTTAAACGAGATTGATTCAGTAATGGAATCAATGATTTCCGATAACGTGATGCCTGGCGCTGTTACATTTGTTGCCCGCCGTGGCCACATTGTTCAGCATGAAGCATATGGCGATGCTGCGATTTATCAGGATGATAGCGGAAATCAGCTTGAAGACCCTGTTGCAATGAGCAAAGATACTATTTTTGACGTTGCTTCCCTTAGTAAAATATTCACGACCATTGCAGCAATGAAATTACATGAACAAGGACATTTCAACCTGGATGACCCTGTTGCGGATTACATTCCGGAATTTGCTCAGAACGGGAAGGAAAACGTTACAATCCGTCAGCTAATGACACACACATCAGGATTCAAGCCATGGGTTCCCCTTTATACGATTGGCGAAAATAAACAGGATCGGCTGCAATATGTTTTCGAATACCCATTGGACAATGAACCGGGAACGACATATACGTATAGTGATTTAAACATGATTACATTAGCTGTTATTGTCGAACGGATATCCGGAAAGGGCTTGGATCAATTTGTAAAAGACAACATCACAGAACCCCTCAACATGACTGATACCATGTATAATCCACCAGAAGAATTACAAGATGAAATTGCTGCAACTGAATACCAGCCATGGACAGATAGAGGTCTCGTCTGGGGCGAGGTACACGATGAAAATGCGTGGGCCCTTGGTGGCGTTGCTGGGCATGCTGGTGTATTTTCAACAGCAAATGATCTAGCAAAGTTAGGCCATATGATGATCAATGAAGGACGTTATGGCAGTAAACAGATTCTTCAGCCTGAAACGGTCAAATTGCTTGTAGAAAACCAAATCCCACAATTTCCAGGAGATGAACATGGTTTAGGATTCGAGCTTGCACAAGGCTGGTACATGGATGCCTTATCTGAATCATCAACAATTGGACATACTGGATATACAGGAACATCATTTGTAGTAAATCAGAACAACGATACGATTGCCATTTTGTTAACAAACCGTGTACATCCAACACGTGAAACAGTTTCTACCAACCCAGCCAGACGTCAATTTGCCCGTAAAGTTGCGGACGCAATTCCTGTTACTACACCAGGCAAAAAAGATACATGGTTTTCTGGTTATGGTGACAACGCTGACCAGACATTAACCGCTGAAGTTGATGTGGAAAAAGACACGTCACTTTCATTTGACACCTGGTACAGAATCGAACAAGGATATGACTTCGGTGTTGTGGAGGTCTCAGAAGATGGCCAAAACTGGACAAGTACAAGAGTATCCTTCACTGGCAGTAGTATTAATTGGCAGTCACAAGAAGTCGAAATTCCGGCCGGAACAAAATTTATCCGTTTTAACTACCAGACAGATGCCTACACCAATGGCAGAGGATGGTATATCTCCAATCTCAAGCTAAGTAACGGTCAATCAATTGATTTCACAAGTCAAGACTGGGTAAAACGAGATTACTAATAGGAGGAAAATGATGAAAGCAAAATTCAAACTATCCTTTATTATCCTAACAATAATAATGCTGACCGTTAGCCCATTGACTTTTACAACCAACACAGTAAAAGCAGCCGAAGATGAATCGGTTAACGACCTTATTCTTTTTCAAAATATACCACAGGCAACAGCACAAGTTGCTAACAATCAGGTAGATTTAAGTGCATTACACATTTACAGTGACGGACATTTTAAGTCGACCACAGAAAATTTAACCTGGGAATCAACCAATGAAAACGTCGCTACTGTTAATCAAGATGGTGAAGTAACATTTACTGAACAGCCAGGGCGTTCATTTATTACAGTTACAGACGGCACTTATAAAGATAGGATTGCTGTAGACTACAAACCAGAGAATACAGCAAACAAAGGAAAACCCTCATTTTCAGGAAAAGTCGTCAAGCAGGAAAATGATCGCTACAACGTAATCGATCATGCAATAGAAGGCATGTCATTAAAAGAAAAAATTGGTCAAATGCTTATGCCGGACTTCCGAAATTGGGATGGCGAAAATGTTACGGAAATGCTTCCTGAAATAAAGCAAACAGTTAAAGAATATGACCTTGGTGGCGTTATTTTATTCAGAGAAAATGTTGTAACAACGGAACAAACAGCTGAATTGGTAGCAGCATATCAGGAAGCATCTGAGAAATATGGTCTGCTGATGACAATTGATCAAGAGGGCGGCATAGTTACACGCCTGCAATCAGGAACAGACTTCCCTGGTAACATGGCGCTTGGTGCAACTCGCTCAACTGACCTTTCCCATGATGTTGGAAAAGCAATCGGTGAAGAGCTTAACGCACTTGGCATCAATATGAATCTTGCACCAGTTATGGATGTGAATAATAACCCGGACAACCCAGTTATCGGTGTACGTTCTTTTGGCGGATCACCTCAGCTTGTTGCCGACATGGGCATCGCTTATACGAAAGGGTTACAAAGCACCGGTGTAGCAGCAACTGCAAAACACTTCCCTGGTCACGGGGATACAGCAGTTGATTCACATCTTGGACTGCCAGAAGTTCCTTATGACAAAGAACGCTTAATGGAAGTGGAACTTTTCCCATTCCAAAAAGCAATGGAAGCGAACATTGATGCAATCATGACTGCACATGTTACTTTTCCAAAAATAGATGATACGAAAGTTATTTCCAAAAAAGACGGGACCGAGATTTCTTTACCGGCAACACTTTCCCATAAGGTGTTAACTGGATTAATGCGTGAGGAAATGGGTTATGATGGCCTGATTATTACGGACGCATTAAACATGAATGCCATTACAGAACATTTTGGTTCAGTCGATGCAGTGATTCGTGCGGTTAAAGCAGGAACAGACATCGTACTAATGCCTGTTGGGCTTGAGGAAGTTGCTGATGGACTTCTAAACGCCGTGGAAACTGGTGAGATTTCAGAGAAAAGAATCGAAGCATCAGTTGAACGGATTCTAACTTTAAAAATAAAGCGGAACATCATCAAAGCCGAATCACCAACACCAGTAGACGAAATCGTCGAAAATGCTGAACAAGTTGTTGGAGCAAAACAGCATAAGCAAGTTGAAACAGAAGTAGCTAATAAATCTATTACATTACTTAAAAATGACAATGTACTTCCACTGGATCTATCTAGTGAAGAAAAAGTAGTTGTAGTAGGTAATTCATTTGTTGACAGCTTATATAATGCCGTCAGCAAGCACCATCCAAACACAGAGGTTATCCAGGCGTCAGGACCATTAAGTGATGAACAGCTTGAACAGGTACAGAACGCAAGCGCAGTAATTGCTGGTACGTACACGTATAACGTAAGCGGCCGATCTGAGGAAAGTGCACAAATGCAAATGGTTAATCAACTAATTGACGAAACTTCTTCCCCTGTTATTGGAGTAGGAATACGCAATCCATATGACATCATGGCCTATCCGGAAATTGATGGCTATCTTGCACAATATGGGTTCAGGGATGCAAGTTTTGAAGCAACTGCTGCATCACTATTTGGCGAGAACAATCCAACTGGTCTTTTGCCAGTAACGATCCCTAGTGAAAATGGCAACGCATTATACGAATTTGGACACGGGTTATCCTATTAAACTTAAAGCAGTGTTTAAAAAGGAGGATAAAAAGGACCAAGAAGTTCGAGGCAGCGTAGCATTGAGTAGCGGAATGTATGCTTTTAATACATGAGCAACGGAAATGCAAGCTAACGAAGAAATTCGATGTGTCATTTTTACCGGACTTTTTAAACAACATCTTAAAAAGGAGCGTATGATTTATGAAAAAGTATCTAGTAACCATAGCAGCACTTCTTTTTGTTCTCGGTTCCTTAACCGCAGTCTATGCAACTAATGGAGATAACAACGGAAAAGCTAAAGGAAAAGATAAAAAGTTTGAGCTAGGCGTTGACGTTTTACTCGACGAACAAAAGGATTTGATTGAAGGCAAGCGAGTAGGATTAATTACCAACCCTACTGGAGTCGACAAGGATTTAAACAGCGTCGTTGATGTCTTACACAACGACCCGGATGTTAATCTAACAAAACTTTACGGACCTGAGCATGGTGTACGCGGTAGTGCACAGGCTGGCGAATATGTCGATTATTATATTGATGACACGACTGGACTGCCAGTTTACAGCTTATATGGTGAAACTAGAAAGCCAACACCTGAAATGCTTGAAAATATTGATGTACTAGTATTTGATATTCAGGATGTAGGAACAAGGTTTTACACGTATATCTACACAATGGCTTATGCAATGGAAGCAGCACAGGAAAACGATATTCCATTTGTCGTGCTGGATCGCCCGAACCCACAAGGTGGCACAAAAGTACAAGGACCTGTACTTGACCCAGCATATTCTTCATTCGTAGGCAAGTATCCAATTCCACTACGCCACGGCATGACTGTTGGTGAACTTGCAAAGTTATTTAACAATGAATACGATATTGGTGCTGACTTGACGGTTGTTGGAATGAATGGCTGGAAACGCAATATGACTTATGACGAAACACCATTGGAATTTGTTATGCCATCACCTAATATGCCAACAACTGATACAGCAACGGTTTACCCTGGTGCAGCATTAATCGAAGGAACGAACGCATCAGAAGGACGTGGAACAACGAAGCCATTTGAATTGCTTGGTGCACCATATGTTAACAGTACTGAATTTGCAGCAGCATTAAATGAACTGCATTTGCCAGGAGTTGATTTCCGGGCAGCATCGTTCACGCCTGCATTTTCTAAGCATCGTGGCACATTAAGTCACGGCGTACAGATTCACGTCACACACAAGCAGTCATTTCACCCAGTAAAAACTGGTCTTCATATCGTAAAAACGTTACACGATATGTATCCAGAGGACTTCGCATTCCGCGCTGAAAATAGTGCTGGCGTTTCATTCTTCGATTACCTAGTTGGAAATGGCTGGATTCGCGAAGCAATTGAAGAAGGAAAATCAGTAGAATATATGCAAGAAAAATGGAAAGATGAATTAAATGAGTTTAGAAATATCCGAGAAGGGTATTTACTATATTAAGAGTTGATAGTTACCCCCATAACTATAAAGGGTGTCCCAATAAAATTTGGGACACCCACTTTTTTTGTCCTTTTAATCGAACTCCTAAATGATGAACTTATTTATTCTTAATTTGTTAATCCCTTACCTGCTAAAACCTTTTTATGAAAATATCTCTAATTTGATTTTAGCGGACACAGGAGACGCTATTTCTATATAAAAATCACTTTCTCGAAGTTATCCGGACACAGAAGCCCTTATTACACATATATCATAGTTATTTGACAGTATTTGTGTGAAATAAGGTCCATGGTGTCCGCAAACACCACCATTTACGTGGATTTTTGCAAAATAAGGTGCCTGGTGTCCGCAAAACTTCAAATTTGTTATATGAAAAATAATTTTCAAGATAGACGGTGGCTTTGCATGTAGCAGCATGCTGGTTTCTTTTATTAATAGATTCATAACACCGATGAGTGACCATTTCATTATATTTGAATAGAAATCGGGTTCTCATAATCTGCTGTAATTAATTCATGCAAACAAGTATATTCCTAAAATCATACTAAAAAAGCGGTAACCACAAATTAATGGCTACCGCTTTTTTGTACATTAAGATCTATCCTTTTATAGCACCCTCCGTCATACCTTTCGCAATACGCTTCTGGAAGATTGCATAGAGAATTATAACTGGAAGAATTGCAATTACAAGACTTGCAAACAAAGTACCCCATGCATTCGTATACTGCGCTTCACTACTAATAAAATCAATCGCTAATGCCAAAGTATAGTTCCCTTCCGATTGAAGAAAGATTAGCGCCATGAAGTACTCATTCCAAAATTGAATTGCATTCATAATTGTAACCGTAATAATGCCAGACATGGATAACGGCGTGATTATCTTCCATAAAACACCATATGGAGACATCCCATCCATGGCTGCAGACTCTTCTAACGATTTTGGAATCGTACTAATAAAGCTTGTCAGCACAAAAATTGAAAATGGAAGCTGACTTATCGCATACACAATAGCAAGTCCATAAATGTTATCCAACAGATTAAACTGCTCCAACAGGAAGAATAAAGGGATCCAGCCAAGTACCATTGGAATCATCATCGCTGAAATGTAAAGAGTGAATAAAAAGTTACTGCCCTTAAACTTAATCCTCTCAAGTGCATATGCAGTTGGAATCGCCAGTAATAATGTGAGCGAAGCGCCCACTACTGTTACGATTAAACTGTTGAAAACACTGGTATCTATATTATATTCTGACCATGCCGTTGCGAAGTTTTGGAAACTCCATGTCTCTGGAAAGCCCCATGGATTGGCATAAATCTCTGCATTTGATTTAAATGAACCTATAAACATCCAGATAATTGGATAAAGTACGGCAATTGACCATAATATTAGTGGGATTCTAATTCCCGTTCTTGAAATAAACTGACCTACACTGCGCTTCACCAGGTTATCCCCCTTTCTAGGTAGTTAAGAAGAAAATATTTCCTAACTGTATAGATACAACTAAGGCTTGGCGATAAGCCTAGTTTTCTACGCAGTTAAGAAAGTATAAATCCTTTCTTACTGCATAAGTGCAACTAAGGCTTATCTATATTAAGGCTTGGCGATAAGCCTAGTTTTCTAATATTCTACTTTCTCTCTTCGCATAAAGAACTGCAAGATTAATACAGTTATAAGCGAAAGAACTAAAATCATTACCCCGATTGTTGCTCCATATCCGAAATTATATTGTTTAAATGCTTGCTGATAGAGGTATGACCCCATAACATGTGTTGCGTTATTTGGCCCGCCTCCCGTCATGATTTGCACAATAATAAAGGAGCCATTTAACGTTGTGATAACAATATATAAGATGGAAATTTTAATTTGTGGCCATACAAGTGGTAAGGTCACCTTCCAGAATTGCTGCCATTCATTTGCGCCATCAATTTCAGCCGCCTCATAATAGCTTTTTGAGATATTAGCAATACCACCCATCAGCAAAAGCATGAATAATCCTATACCAGCCCATATTGACGGTAGCACTAGACTAGGCAGTGCCCAATCTTCACTTCCAAGCCATGGCTTAGCCCAACTCTCCAATCCAATAAACTCAAGTCCTGAGTTAACAAGGCCGAGACTTGGATTGTAAATGAACGTCCATAAAATACCAATTACCACGACAGACATTATATTCGGGAAGAAAAAGATGATACGGTAAAATGGCGCTTCTTTTATCTTTAATTGTGTTAAAGCGACAGCGATAAACAGAGCCATAATCATAATACCGACAACCTTTGTGACAACAAGGAAATAGTCATGCCAGATTGTAGCGGGGATTATCTCATCTTTAAATAACTGTACATAGTTTTCAAACCCAATAAACTCTTTTGCCTGTGAAGAACCTGACCATTCAAAGAAAGAATAGTATAGTCCGCTAAACAAAGGATAAAGGGTGAAAATACTAAACATTATAAAGGTAGGAATAAGGCAAAAGGCAAGAAATAGGTATTTTTGTTTTTTAGACTGTACCATCCAATCACTCTCTCTGGAAAAATAAATATATGGAATGTAAAGCTTCAGCAGCCTGCTTTACATTCCATACCGTTACTATAAACACACTTACTTATTGATTGTTACGATATTCAGCAGCTGCTGCTTCTGCTTCTTCAACAAACTCTTCTGCAGTAATATTACCCAGCATCAGAGATACAAGTGAATTACTGATTGGTGTTTCTAAATCTGAACTCATTGGATGTGGCTTATGATAGATTTGTACTTGTTCAGGGTCGTTAATCATTTCATTAGCATCAATTAAGTAACCCGGAACCTTATCGTTAGAAGCCAATTCCACACCTTTCAAGTTCATAATTGCACCAGTATGCTCAGAGAACAACTTCGCATATTTTTTTGTGAAGACAAACTCGACAAATGCTTTAGCAGCTTCTGGGTTCTCTGCCTGTTCAGCGATTGCTAAAGGACGTAAATCCGGAACAATTGCCATTGGCTCACCTGCATCCTGCATTGGTGATGGAATAAATCCAAAGTCAAAATCTTCTGGTGTATCTCCAGACATTTCATTAGGAAGCCAGAAACCTACTGGAATAAACGCATTTTTATGAAGCAGGAAGTTCATTTGTGACTGTGTATGGTTTAAGGCACCAAACCCAGGATCAATGTATCCTTCTTCTGCCATTTTTTCTACCTTTTTCATTACATTTAATACTGGCTCACTAGTCCAAGCACCTTCAGCACCAGTGATAACGTCATTTAATAATTCGTCACCGCCAGCTGCACCAAATGCAGGATATAGCATACCTCTTAAGAAATAATAAGGGTGCTGACCAGTAGTTACAAATGGAGCAATGTCAGCAGAATCCTGGATATTACCCATTGTACTCATGAAACTATCAAAGTCTTTTGGTACTTCCCAGCCTTCTTCTTCAAACCAGGCTTTGTCATACCATGTACCCCATGTGTCAAATACTAATGGCAAGCTGTAAATATCACCATCATATTTAGCTGGTTCTACAATAAAGTTTTCAAGAAGTGGTGAACCATCTTCCAGTTCAATATCTTGAATCCAATCTGATAAGTTCATTAACTGTCCATCTTCAACCATTTGTGTCTCACTTGATCCGGCACCATCAATGTATACAACATCAGGTGGATCGTCTGAAACCCAACGTGATCTCATTTCTTCATTAATATTTGGTCCAGCATGTTCAACAACTTCAACGTCAGGATACTCCTCTTTGAAATCACCAATCACTTCTTTCCACCAAGAGTCACCATAACCGCCGACAAAGTATTGAATTTCCATAGTTCCATTTACTTTTCCGTCGTTTTTGACATCTTCGTCAGTGCTGCCATCAGTTGATGAATCTCCACCATCATCTGAACAGCCTACTGCCAAAAGCAGCATAACGATGGCTACCCATAATAAAGGACTTTTAAATAATTTCTTCAACCTAATTTCCCCCTTTGTATTATTAAATATATGAAACCATCAATAGTCTATATAACTATTAATGTTGTTTCAGGCATTGTGCTGCACAGCATAATCAATTGCATCCCGAACATAGCCATTACTATACGCGATTGCATCCATTGCTTTCTGGTATGTAACACCTCCCTTAATCATCACAATTGCAGGTTTTACCTCATTTTTAGTAAGTTTAAGTGTTTTTTCAGCTTCCTCATAAGAAACATCTGTAATTTCAATAATCGTACGTTTTGCTCGTTCCATTAGTTTATAATTGCTTGCATGAACATCAACCATCAGATTTTCATGCACCTTACCAAGTTTAACCATCGTTGTTGTGCTAATCATGTTAAGCACCATTTTATGGGCCGTTGCTGCCTTCATCCGAGTTGATCCGGTTAAAACTTCCGGGCCAACCACTACCTCTATATCACATTCAGCAAATTGGCTTATTAATGACCTTTCATTACATGATAGCGAAACCGTGTAAGCACCAATTTCTCGCGCATATTTTAGTGCACCAATCGGGTATGGTGTTCGGCCACTGGCAGTAATCCCCATCACAACGTCTTTATCCGTTAGTTTTTTTGCTTTAACATCAGCTGCGCCTTGAACTTCATCATCCTCCGATCCTTCTACTGCACTGAAAAACGCTCCATTTCCACCTGCCATAACGGTTTGCACCATCTCTGGTGGTGTCATGAAAGTCGGAGGACATTCAGATGCATCAATAACACCAAGTCGCCCACTCGTACCAGCACCAACATATAGCAATCTTCCGCCATCTGCCAGCGCTTTATAAATATGTTCAATCGCCACATCAACTTTAGGTAAAACAGCCTCAACTGCAGTTGCCACTTTCCGGTCCTCATCGTTAATCGTCTTTAAAATTTCTATTGTTGACATTTGATCAAGCTGCATACTTTTTTCATTTCGCATTTCGGTAGCTAACTTTGATAATTCCATTGGCATGCAATTCTCCTAACATTCACGTTGTATGTACTATATTAGTAGTTTGAATAACTTATTATATAAAAGCGCTTTCAGTTGTTTGATATAATTATAATCTCAGTGAATTATTTTGTCAATAAAACGTCAAAATTTAGTAATAAAATTTCAGAAAGCACAATTGTATTTTATTTTATGCTACACAAAACATAAAAATAAGCTGTTTCTTAGAAAACTTGGCTTTTCGCTAAACCTTAGTTGTACATATGCAGTAAAAAAGGATTTCTTAACTGCTAAATAAATTGATATTTCCTTTCAATCATCTTCCCTTAAAAAAGAAACGGCTTCCCTTGTTTCATCTAAATGCTGAATTGTTTCTTCATAATCCTCAGATGCCAAACACATTAATAAGATATCAATCAAATGCAATTGGGCAATTCTGGAAGATGTAGCGCCGCTTCTGAATGTCGCCTCTTTAGCTGCTGAAGTATGCAATATTATATCAGAGAATTTTGAAACTAGTGAGTTGCCGTACTTTGTGATACTAATCGTCGTGGAGCTTTTTTGTTGAGCAAGATCCAATAATTTCCCAACTTCTTTTGTACTTCCTGAAAATGAAATGCCGACTACCACATCTTCTGGGCCTTTGTTAGCAATTGCAGTAGCAGCCATATGTACATCAGAAAAGGATTGTGCATTTTTATTTATTCGAATAAACTTCTGTTCCGCATCTTTAGCAGCTATGTAAGAAGCACCGAATCCAATAAATACAATGGACTTTGCTTTTGATAAAGCTGTAACAGCCTTCCTCAGATTCTCTTCACTCATGATATCTACCGTTTCTCTTAGTGTTTGGATCGTATTTGAAGTCATCTTATCAATAATATCCTTAAAATCTTCATTTCGCTCAATATCCCTGTATCCTTTTACTGACCCAGCCTGCAGATCACCTGCTACACGAATTTTTAACTCTTGAAACCCATTAAATCCCAACGATTTACATAAACGGATGACAGCTGCACTGCTTGTCTGGCTTTTTTCCCCAAGCATTAGGGCCGTTAAGAGAATTGATTCCTCTGGATTGTTCAAGATATACGCTGCTATTTTTTTCTCTGAGGGTGGTAAACTATTGACCATCTCTTTCAATATGACAAGCCCACCTTTTACATGCGACACGTCCATCACCTTCTTTTTAAATTAAAGTGTTGAAATAATATTTTGATATACGCTTGAAGCGGGTTTTATGTTTCGTAATAAATAAGCCCCAATTACTGATCCGCCAACAGGAGACATTACTGGAATCGTAACAGTAACATTCTTATAGTCCCGCAATTCAGTTTTAAGAATTCGCGGCAGCACTTCTTCATCACTGAAGACACCGCCACATAACACTACTTTTACTTCCTCATCTGGTTTAAAAAGTTTCGCATATAAGGTTCGGATGCTTAAGCTCAGATCACTCACTGTATTAGTAATAATCTCCTGGGCAGCCAAATCATTCTGTTTATATGCCTCAAATACGAGTTTGGATACAGGAGATATTTCACTTTTTGGTGTTGCAGAAGCATAAATTCTCTGTATGAGATCATACGGATGTGTCACAGCAAAACTTGTACAAATCATTTCAAGCAAATTGGTTTCTTTACCACGCCCATCACTGGCTTTTAGTGCTGCCATAATTCCCTGACGGCCGATGTCATAACCGCTGCCTTCATCACCAAACAAATAACCCCAGCCGCCTACTCGGTCACGTTCCAATTGGTGATTAATTCCATAGGTTATCGATCCGGTACCTGAAATTTGAACAATCCCGGGTTCACCATATGTACCAGAGTATAAAGCATTAACTGTATCTGCTTCAACACAAACTGGAACGCCATTGGGAACAATTTGTTCAAGAATACCTTCTAAATCGTCTTTTGCAGCAGCATTACCGACACCAGATATGCCAGCAAATAAACCGGTGATATTTTCAAATGCTACAGGAGATTGTCCTTTCATGTCTTTGAACATCATATCCAATGTTTGAATTAGATTTTCACGGGACATAACATTTGGATTAGTGGGACCTGCTGTTGTTTTAGCAACTATTATACCATCCATGTCTGCGATAACGGCTTTGGTTTTTGTCCCACCACCGTCAATTCCTGCTACATATTCCATCCGAGTTCACCCTTGATATATTATTTCAATACTTTTGTTTCTTCCCCAAAATTATAATCTGATTCCTTCGTTATATCAAGGTTACTTTGATCATAAAGGTGACATGCAACCCAATGGTTTTCTTTTACCTCCTGATAAATAGGCTTTTCGACCACACAACGTTCATGCGCCCGCGGACATCTTAGTCTGAATGGGCACCCTGATGGTGGGTTCGATGGGTCTGGCACATCCCCTTGTAAGATAATACGCTCCTTTTTTTCAGAAGGATGATTGGAAGGTATAGCTGAAAGCAGAGATTTTGTATACGGATGCAGAGGATCACTATAGAGATCATCCGTTTTAGCCGTTTCCATCATTTGACCAAGATACATCACGCCAACGCGATCACTCACATGTCGAACTACATTTAAATCATGTGATATAAAAAGGTACGTTAATTTTAGTTCTTGCTGCAACTCAATTAACAAGTTTAAAATTTGAGCTTGAATAGACACATCTAAAGCTGATACTGCTTCGTCAAGAATGACAACCTTAGGGTTTAAAATCAATGCTCTTGCAATACTTATTCGCTGACGTTGGCCACCACTGAACTCATGAGGATGTCGGTTTATCTGTTCTTGGGATAACCCCACTTTTTCCGCAATATCTATAACCCTCTGTTCCGCTTCTTTTTTAGAGCAGATATTATGTGTTAACAATGGTTCCAGCAATAAATTACGAACTGTCATTCTTGGATTCAATGAACTGTACGGATCCTGGAATATCATTTGCAGGTCCTTCCGTAAGTTTCGAAATTCCTTCTTTGAATAATTCATGATATCCGTTCCATTATATATAATTTCTCCTGAGGTAGGATCATGTAATCGTAATATGGAACGACCAGTCGTAGATTTGCCGCAGCCACTTTCTCCTACTAGCGAAAATGTTTCTTCTTCGTTAATTTCAAAACTGATTCCATCGACTGCCCTTACTAGGTTTTTTGTTCTTTGTAGAATTCCTGACTTCTGAGGAAAGTGTTTTTTAAGGTTACTAACCTTCAACATTACTTGTTCTGTACTCATTACTTTTTCCCCCTCCCTCCTGATAGAGCCAGCACCTGCTGGTGTGATCATCATCTATCTGAAATAGTGGTGGGTCCTGTTGCTTGCAAATATCCATGACGTGCGGACATCTTGATGCAAACCGGCAACCTGATTCTTTCAATTCTGCTGGAGCAGGAACATTACCAGGAATTGAATATAACTTTTTCGTCTTATCTCCTAGTGACTGTACAGATTCCAATAAACCGACTGAATAAGGGTGTGTCGGATTATCAAAAAGGTCTTCAACTGTTGATTCTTCAACTAATGTCCCTGCGTACATTACTGCAACTCGTTCACATGTCTCAGCAATAACACCTAAATCATGCGTAATCATTAAAATAGAAGTATCATAGTCTTGTGTTAGGTCATTCATTAAATCAAGAATTTGCGCCTGAATAGTAACATCCAACGCAGTAGTCGGTTCATCTGCTATTAGCAGTTTCGGTTTACAGATTAATGCCATTGCAATCATAACCCGTTGACGCATTCCACCAGATAGCTGATGCGGATAACGTTTTAATAATTGCTTTGGTTCCGCAAAACCTACTTTTTCAAGCATATCAATTATCATGTCCTGCATTTGCTTCTTTGTATACTTCCCGTGGAATCGAAGTACTTCCGAGATCTGATGCTCAACCGTATACAACGGGTCGAGAGCAGTCATTGGCTCTTGAAAGATTATTGATATTTCATTACCACGTATTTTCAGCATTTCCTTTTTTGACAGTTTTGTCAGATCAGTAGATTCATCTAAAACAATACTGCCATTACTTATACCTAATACATCTGGTAACAAGTTAAGAATTGACAATGATGTTAAACTTTTACCACTTCCGGACTCACCAACAATTCCATATTTTTGCTTTTTCTTTATAGATAAGTTTAATCCATTTACGACATTATGTTTTTGGTTATCGACTGTTACATCTACTGAAAGATCATTTATATCCAGTATTGAACTCATTAAAATCCTCTCCTCAAAGTATCAATCCGTTCGAGGGCATCAGGTTGTGTGTACGCTATTTTCCCCATAATAACCTGCTTTTTTGCACCTGTCGCTGAAGGAAGCTGATTATATTTTCCGAGAATACATTGAAACCCTAATACTGCAAATGCCATAGCCTCTTTTAGGTCACTCGAGATATCAAAGTGCTCATGTTTATAGATGCTTATTTCAGGCAAGTGATAGTTTAACCGTTCGATTAAATATGGATTATAACTGCCGCCACCACCAATAATGGCTTCATCAATTTTATGCCCTTTATCAACCAAAAACTGATTGTAACTATGTGCTATAGTTAATACTGTCCACTCGCTGACGGTCGCAATTAAATCTTCCGGAGTCATCTGTCCATAATCTTTAAAAATTTCATCTACGAACTGATTTCCAAACAGCTCTCGACCAGTGGTTTTAGGTGGTTCTTGCTTAAAGTAATCATGACTCAACAGTTTAGTTAAAAGCCGCTGATTGATAGTACCTCTATATGCCATTTCACCATCTTTATCATAATTACGTTCACCATCTGTCAGCCGATAGACAACCTCATCTATCACCATATTCCCAGGCCCAGTGTCAAATGACTGTATTCGATCACTGTTACTGTTTTCCGGTACATAAGATACGTTACCAATTCCACCAATATTTTGGATAGCACGTGATTTATCCGGATGATTAAATAGTAAGTAATCAACGTAGGAAACAAGTGGAGCCCCTTGTCCGTCTGCCGCCATATCTGCCGTTCGAAAATCGCCAACAACACCAATGCCAGTTGTTTCTGATAAAACGGATATGTCTCCTATTTGCAGGGTACCGGCAACGTCAAGATTAGATTCTCCATTAAAAGGCTGGTGATAGATTGTCTGACCATGCGAGCTAATAAAATGAACATCATTCTTTGATACGTTCGCTTGTTTTAGCAATTTGTTTACAACACGGCCAAACTCTTTCCCAAGAAACATATTAATAGAATTTATTTTTTTCACAGTTGCTATGGATGGATTACAAACATCCATTAACGCATTGCGCACTTCCTGATTGTAACGTTCTGTATATGAATCAATAATATTGACATCCACATTGTCCTCTTTTTCTTTTATTTCAACGAGTACTGCATCTATACCATCTAATGAAGTACCTGACATTAAACCGACGCCTAATGCTTTTCCCATATTTTTCACCTCTACATTTGTTTCTTATTTCAACTTCGGATCTAATATATCTCGTAAACTATCACCTAATAGGTTAAAGCAGAATATTGTAAACACGATTGCACCTGCCGGAAACAATATCGTCCATGGAGCAAATTCCATGTAAGCGCGGGATGAATTAAGCATAACACCCCAGGATGGATCAGGTGGCTGCACACCAAGGCCTAGGAAGCTTAATGCTGCTTCAGTCAATATAGCCCCGGACAACCCAAGGGTTACTTGTACAATAAATGGTGCCATAATATTAGGTGCTATATGTTTCGAGATAATTTTTACAGGGGAAACACCTATCGCTACAGCATTTGTGATATATTCATTTTCTTTAACACTAATAACAGTTCCCCTTACAACCCTTGTAAATACTGGGGTGAATACAATTCCAATTGCTATCATTGTATTGGTTACGCTAGGGCCCAGCACAGCAACGATTGTTAGGGCTAACAATATATCAGGAAAAGCAAAGAATACATCCATTATCCGCATGATAATCTGATCAACTTTCCCTTGAAAATAACCTGCCAATAGCCCGAAAATCAAACCACCGGAAGCACCTACACCAACAGCGATTAATCCTACTTTTAAAGACACCTGTGTACCATAGACAATTCTTGAAAATATGTCCCTGCCAAACTCATCTGTACCGAAAATAAACCGACCGCTTGGCCCTTCCATTGTATGTTCGGTAAACATTTGCTCAGGGCTGTACGGTGCTATAACAGGTGCAAGAAACCCGATAATAATAACTAACAATACCCCGATACTTCCAATAAGCCCTACTTTATCTTTTCTTAAACGTTTCAGAAATTGTTTCATTGGATCACTCTTTCTATATTCTTTAATTCGACAATTATTTGTAACTTATTCTTGGATCTAAATAAGAATAAAGAATATCTACTAGTAAATTAATCATCACAAATACAAATGCAATAAAGAGTACGGCACCCTGCACGACCATAAAGTCTCTTTGCGTTATCCCAGTTAGTACCAGTTGACCTAACCCTGGTAACGAGAATATTTGTTCAATAATGACTGTTCCACCTAACAATGTTCCAATTTGCAATCCAATAATAGTTAAGATGGGGATCATGGCATTTCTGAGTGCATGCTGAAAAATCACAACTCTCTCTTTTGCACCTTTCGCTCGGATTGTACGTATAAAATCCTGTCTTAATATCTCCAAAATTGATGAACGTGTCATCCTCATTACAGCTCCGGCCATTGCTGTTCCTAAAACAATTGCTGGTATAACCATAATTTCCAAATTTCTTGTTGGATCCTCAAAAAAACCAACATAACCTACTGGAGTGCTGTAGGAGAACGTTAACGATAGAACTAAAATCAGAACTGTCGCCAAAGCAAAATTCGGTATTGAAACTCCTAATAAAGATATAATTCGAACTCCAAAATCAACATTACTATTGCGTTTCATAGCAGCTATAATACCTAGTGGAATTGCTATAATCCACGAAATTAATGCAGATAGAAATGTTAACTCAAACGTTATTTTAAAACGGTTCAAAATATCAGGCAGCACTTCTTGTCCCGTACGCATAGACTCGCCAAAGTCTCCTGTCAGAACACCACCTATCCAATTCAGGTACTGCTCATATAAAGGCAGATTTAGCCCAAAATCCTGTCGCAGTTGTTCCAATGCTGCTGGTGTTGCATCCGTACCTAATATCGTCTGCGCAACATCGCCTGGAACTACGCGCATGACAACAAAGATAAATATAGATACTCCGAATAGCACCGGGAATAGCATCAATATTCTTCTCATTATATATGTATACATCGTTATTCACCCTTAATAAGAGAATAGAAGAGTGCTGCTGGAAAAGCAGCACTTCTACTATTATTTTTTATAGACATGATCAATATCTTCACCATTGTGAGCGTATGGTGTGAAGTCTTTTACGCTCTCTCTAACTGCCACATAGTTCTTAGGAGAAACCAAGAATAAATTTGGTGATAAATCAAGTAACTTTTCCTGTGCTTCTACATAAATTTCTTTTCGCTTCTCCTGATCAACGGTACGTTTCCCTTTTTCCACAATTGCATCATATTCTTTATTTGAGAAGTTCCACACATTTGCAGAACCATCTGTATGGAAGAAATAATTCATTGCACGGTCAGGATCTGTACCGGAACCATTTCTGCCAACTAAGATATCAGCAGAAGTGTTTGACCATGTATCAATATATTCGCCCCACTCAATCTGTTTAATCTCAGCATCTACTCCAATTTCCTTCCATTGCTGCTGCAGAAGTTGTGCAGTGTCGACCATATCAGCATATGTTGATGCTGTTGTAATCTCTGTCGAAAAGCCATCTGGATAGCCAGCTTCAGCAAGTAATTCCTTCGCTTTTTCTAAATCGCGTTGATAAAGCTCTTCTTGTTCTACATCAATTGACCAGTTACCCATGGCAGGAGCTATTGGTCCAGAAATTATTGCTTCACCATCCCAAACAATATCAGCAATATTCTGGCGATTAGTTGCTAAGCTAAGCGCCTGTCTTACTTTTTTATTATTGAATGGTTCTTTGTCCACATTAAATCCAATATAACTGTACTCCAGTGACTGATACCCCATAATGTTAACTGCATCTTCGCCTTCGAGTAATTCTGTAGACTTAGCGGTTAACGTTGTCATATCAATCTCACCAGTACGTATCGCTGATAATCTGGCTGCTTCTTCTTTCATCGTATAATATTCTACTCGATCAAGCTTTGGTACACCTTCAATATAATAATTTTCATTTTTTGTAAGTGTGACACTGCTATCAGGCACCCATTCTTCAAACACAAATGGCCCAGTTCCTACTGCCACCTGTTGTAAATCACCATTCTCTTCAACAACTTCTTTTGGAACAATTGCTGCACTTGAATTAGTTAAGTTTGACAGGAACGTCGCATTTGGCGCAGCTAACTCAAACTTGATTTTATAGTCGCCCATCACTTCAATATTTTCTACATCCGAAAAGTAAGAGCGAATATGTGATGCTGTTTCCTTATCCATGATACGTTCAAAGCTATATAAGACATCCTCTGCAGTCATTTCTCTGCCGTTATGGAATTTCACGCCTTCTACCAGATTAAAAATATAAGTTGAATCATTTGGCTGCTCCCAGTCTTTTGCTAACTGTCCTTTTATTTCCATGTTTTCATCAAACGTTACAAGTCCTTCATATACTTTTGAATAAACTCTAACTGATGAATGTGCAGGTGTTTTATGCGGGTCTAAGCCTGCAGGTTCCTGATCATTTGCAATCTTAAGTACTTGCTCAGCGTTTGCTTCTTCTCCATCCCCATCAGCAGTTGTTTCACTGTCATCTGAGCATGCTGCTGCAACTATTGCAATCATTAGTAATAGAAAAATCAAAAAACTTTTTTTAAACATAATAATTCCCCTTTTATTTATGATATGTTCTTCAGAATCTCTTGGAATATCTCTTTTCTGAACAGGTTAATATTCGTAGGCTGACTTACGTGCAATCGATTTGTTAATAAACCAACTGCGATATTTCTCTTTGGTTCAATCCATAAGGCAGTCCCTGTAAATCCCGTATGCCCAAAACCATCTGGATAAATGTCTGAGCTTTCCCATCCTAATCCCCTATTTTCTACCTGTTTACTTAGTGAATCCTGTACTAAATCATTGGAAATTTCTTTCTCCCCTCTGTTGACTCCCCCTTTCAAATACAGTTCTCCTATTGTTGCTAAGTCTTTAACATCTGAAAATAATCCTGCATGACCTGATTCACCACCAAAGTAATAATATGTGTTTCCATCATTTACTTCCCCTATAATAGGGATATTTTGATTACGCCAATTGGTAAAATGAAACCCCTTATCATTGCACATTTTCTGCTCAATTCTATTACCAAATTCTGTTGCCGCAATATTCCTTTTATTGCTAGGGTTATATGTAAGTGTTTTTAAATCCAACGGTTCTACCAACTGCTTCTGAACAACATGCTGTAAACTGGATTGATAATAATGCTTAATTACTTCACCAAGTAGTATAAAATTCAAATCACTATAAACTATCTTTCTATCTTCCTTATGTGTCAGATCAATAGTATTCAATATTGAAAATAAGTTACCTCCTCTTTCCCGTGCATAAAAGGGGTGCCATGCTGCTAAGCCGCTTGAATGAGTCAGTAATTGCTTAATTGTAATAGGCGCTAACACAGGAATTTGCGCTGATTGTGGCAAACAATTTTCAAGTTTCGTTGTTAGGGATAAAGCGTTTTCATAAATCATTTTTAAAATAATTGTTGAGGTCACTATTTTAGTAACACTCGCAAGATCAAAAACAGTATCAAGGTTACATCGTGTTCCTTCAACCTTATTTGATAGCCCAAATGCCTCATGAAAAGTCTTCTCCCCATTTACCGATATGTAACACGTACCACCAGTAAAGTAGTCATCATCCATGTACTTTCTAAAAATATGTTCAATATTTTCGTATTCCTTCATTACTAACCCGCCTATCACCTGTTTTGAATAACCTCTCTCGTTTTATCAAGAAAATCAACAGATTGTTCAAAGTTTAAGGACGCCAATCCTGTGAATAAGATATCAACAATATTCAACTGTGCAATTCTTGAAGCAGTAGCTCCACTTCTTATACTCTTTTCCAGTGGTGAAGCATATAAATTTACATTAGCAAGACTCTGTACTTTATTACTGCTGTAACCAGTCAACGAAATAATGCTCGCTTTATTCCTTTTAGCTATTTTTACTGTATCAATTATCTCAATCGTTTCTCCTGAATAAGAAATGGCGAGTACAACGTCCCTATCATCCAGATGAACTGCTGATGTTAGTTGTGTATGACTATCTGTTAAAGCCTCACACCACTTGTTAATACGCTTACATTTTTGCTCAAAATCAAAAGCAACAATTGCTGACGCTCCAACACCAATTACTATTATTTTTCGGGCCTGATCCAATAGACTAATAGCTTTTTCCATACTATTTTCATCAATCAGTGCCAGCGTACTTTCAATTGAACGATAATTATTATGTGAAATAAATTTAATAATCTGTGATAAGCTTGCGTCAGCAGCTATATCTTCATATCTGTCAGTAGTAATTCCGTCCTGATTAGCCGATGCAGAGATGCTCAATTTGAGTTCTCTGAATCCCTTAATATGTAACGAACGACACATACGAATAATCGTGGCTTCACTGGTTTTCGTGTTCTTCGCTAGCTGGGCTATTGGCATATCTAGTATAGCCTTTGTGTTATTAATTATATAATTCGCTACCTTTTGCTCAGAAGGCCTCAGAGTAGATATTCCTTGTTTGATACGTTCCATGCCGTTAAACATAGGCATCATCTCATCCTTTTCATTTCAACAGAAAACAGCTAATCCGTTTAGAAGTTTTGCTTCTTGAAAATACAATTTTTATGTAGTTAAGCTACATTTTAGATCAATTATAATAGCGTGTCAATAAAATTTATTAATTTTCTAATAATTAGTTATGTAAAAATCCCAATAAAAAAAGGGTGTACTGTACACCCTTTAAACTTAGTCACTTAACCCTCTATTGTCTCACAAAACGTCTGAGCAAATTGCTGACACCTGACTACATCCTCTTTATCAGGTTCAAGGTCCACTATTAAGCGCTCCGCAACTAAATTTGCTTGCTTTTCTTTAAACCTTTCCCCCATCATTTGAGAGGCTCCACCATAGGAATCGTAAAAGGAATCTCCTGATCCGAAGACACCGACAATTTTCCCGGTAATGTCCACATCGTCGAGTTCTTCATAGAAATCCTCAACTTCATATGGCAGCTCGCCATCGTCCCAGGAATACGTACCAACCAGTATTCCATCATATTCAAGAAGTTCATTAACATCTATTGGATCAAGATCGAAAGTTTTTGTGACGACTTCATGTCCTCTATTTTCAACTACTTCCGCAATAATCTCTGCCATCAACTCCGTATTACCAGTCATGCTTGCATATAACATAAGTACCTTACCCATAAAATCTCCTCCGATACACCGAAGTATTCCATTTTATTTTAATAGTTAGTAGGAGCTAATTTCAATTAAATTATGAGTTTTTAAGGAAATTTTTTGGGGTTTGTGACAGAATTGTGATCAAATCTACCCACCCACGGCGCTGAATAGGCGCTTGCACTTTAGTTCTTAAATGCTGTCTTCAATTCCTTTAATAATTTCCTCTATGTTTGGCAAAACTTCATTTATTTCCACGTTTACATTCAGCTCTTTTACAAGTGGTTCCATTATCGATGCTGTTTTCTTGTCCATCATTATTTTCTCAGGAATTCCTTCCGTTAGCTGCAGCATTTTAATTAATTGGTTTTGCTGGAGTCCAATATCCGTACTGTCATATAATAAGTCTTGAAAAAAAGCAATGCCTTGTGCATGATCAGCTGCAGCAACTAGTACCGGAAATGCCGGTCTTCCTCCATGATCCTCCTGTACTGGAATGTCCAAATGTGTTACGACAAACTCTATCGTAGCTGGAATTTGATTGGTAAGTTTTTTGGCACGTTTTAAATCAAGCTCTGATACCTCAAGCTTAACTTCCTTCGATTTATTGTCAGCTTTAAGTGATATAATTTCATTTCCACCTGATTCGGGCATTATTGCCAGCACTTTTCCCTCGGAATAAAAATCAGGCAGCTCCAATCCATTTCTCACCTCTTCACAAACTTCAACTGCTTGTTCAAGCGCTTCCAGCATAATCCAACCCTCGTCTTCGTCCATGAACCATGGATAATATCCAGGCTTAAAGCTCCGGAATTCCGGCCATGACTTTTTCCCCCGGAATGAAACGTTATACGCTTTAACAAGGTCATAATCTTCTTTTTCCAAATCCAAACGATCTTCAAAGCTAACGAGTAAACTACGCTGTTTTAAAATAAAATCCATATCAGATATATCACTTTCGAACGTATCCATTAAAGTGGAATATCCTTGTTCACCGGGGTATACTGCCAAGCCGAACATTTCTCCGGCGCCACCTAAAACAGAGCAAAATAACCGTTCACCTGATACCGGATCAACTACTGCAAAAATTTGGTTATCATCCATAAATTCCCATGGTTTAAGTTTATTGAACTCTCCAGCTTTAAGAAGCAGGTCTTCCCAAGGGTAATCTTGTGATTCTGGGTAAAAATCGTCATCATCCAATTCATCAAAGTCAATTACGTTTTCGTCAATGTCCAACAAATCATGATTAATTGCATCAATCATTTTTTGGGAACTATTATTTACTAAATTTACTTCTTCCATGATAACTTCTGCACGACTATCCTCTTCTGGGGCATTATTTTTCGCTCCTATGCAACGTGGATATGCACCAGTCTGTTCCAAAGATAATTTTTTCATTAGAACAACATCATGTTCCCAGTTATCGCCAAAGTCATAAAGATAAACTACTTGATCGTTCACTTCTTTAAACCAATCAGAAAGTAACGCATCAGCCTCATTATATGTATCAAGTGGTGATGGAAATTCATCATCCGCTTTTTGAGGTCCAATTTCAACCATATTATTTTCGTTTCCATTTGCCTTGTCCACAAAGAAACTGTGCAGATGCATATTGCTCCAATCAAATGCTAGTTGTATCACCTTATGAAGGTCACGAAAGGTTGAACTGCTATCCATTTGAATAGTACGCCAGACAGGTACACCTACATCGTCTAATGTTATTTCAAATTCGTAAATCATTATGCCACCTCACTTTATGTTTAGTGTAGCATATTGTGTGCTATTGCTCTAATACTACAAGCTTTCCTTCATTTTAGTTGAATGTTCGCGACTGCTTAATGGCTTTCGGGTTCATTCATCACATGTCTCTTTTATCTTATGTTCGTACGACACTCACGTAGTTTGTATTATTTTTTTCAAAAATAATACTTTGTGTAACAACATTCGATTTTCAGGACAAATAAGTGGCAAAAAAGAATCGACAATTTTGTGGAAATTTAAAAATACTAGGGGTAATCTCTGGGATGGCTGGGTTCATATGGGGGCTTCGGAACGCGTTGTTCCCATAAGAGCTTACGCATTGATAGAGACTTCTTAATTAGAGGCTGAAGTATCCCTTGCGGCTAAGAAGTAATGTCACAATAAGGATTGATTAATTTACTACATAAAGTGAGCAAAATCCAGCGGAGGAAATACACGGAGACTCCTGTGGGAGCTGAGGCCTAGATGAGACAACGCAGCGACGTAGGAGCAAGGAGGCTCATCAGCCGCCCACGGAAAGCGTAGTGTATTTCCGGAGCGGCATCACAGCCCTCAAATATTTTAAAAAGTACTTAAAAGCTTATATCTTATGTGACAAACCTTTTATTGTGACTCAGATTGGCAGTATTACAATAGAATACTGAAGTACTCCCACTCTAAATGAGTCCACCAACGATCAAAGTGAATCCTCGTTCCGCTAAATAGCAGAAAATGCGCTATCAGAAGGGTAAGACGGATCCTATTGTTAGTAGCTTTTGTCTATTTCAAAACGGATCCCGTTACTCTACAAGCCCAAGCCACCCTTCTTGCTGACTGAATTTCGAAATACAATTTCATGTGGAACGGTAATCCGCTTAGCCGGTTCTGATTTATCGATTGTCTTTTCTATCAGTGCTTTGGCAGATTCCGCTCCTAACTCGTGAATATGAATATCAACGGTTGTCAGGGAAGGTCGAATGATTTCTGACAGATAAACATTGTTAAAACTGACTAGTGAAATATCGTGTGGCACAGAAACCCCCGCTTCTTCCAGTCCACTCAGCACACCTAAACTCATTAAGTCATCACTGATCACCAATCCAGTGGGGCGAACTTCCAGTGACAGCAGCTTTTCAACTGCCTCACGCCCGCCTGACTTTAAGAATTCGGTGTGAATTTTATATTGCTCACTAGCTTTCAACCCAGCTTCTTTTATTGCAGCCTGATAGCCAGCCTCACGATCCATCGTTACAAATAATTCTTTGGACCCGCCGATGAACGCAATTTTTTCATGACCCATTTCAATCAAGTGATTCGTAATTTCCTTACCGGCTGTGAAATTATCATTATCAATATGGGTAATTTCATCGATATCCTCATACGGCTTACCAACAATTACGTAGGGGAAGTTTTTATCATGTAA
The DNA here is from genome assembly GCA_041689365.1 of Virgibacillus sp. Lineage (GTDB taxonomy): Bacteria > Bacillota > Bacilli > Bacillales > Amphibacillaceae > Lentibacillus. The sequence continues at coordinate 6,480 of JBDNGJ010000192.1, read as the reverse complement.
AAAGTTCGTAACCCTATCGTTTAGGCGGGAATATAATAGAATAATACCGTCAACGTAGCTTCCGTATACCATACGCTGCACTTCGTTAAAAATTTCTTCTTCTGTAATACCACTCGACAGTGTCAACGAATATTCCATACCATGTGTTACTGAACCGATTCCACGTAAAATCTCAGGAAAAAAGGGATTTTGCAGTGCTTTATCAGCAGATGATGGTAATACCACACCTATTGCTTTAGTCGACTTAACGGCTAAATTTCTGGCACTCACATTAGGATGGTACCCTAATTCCTTCATTGCCTTTCGTACTTTTTCCTTTGTCATAATACTGATTCTTGGGTTATTTGCAATTACACGAGACACAGTAGAGGGCGCTACACCTGTTGCTTTTGCTACATCTTTAATAGTTACCATAAAATCCACCCTCTACTTTTGTTAGTTTACTAATGATACTGTTGCAGTGTCACTATTATTAAGTATAACATCTTGGTTTTCACGTAACCCATGGACATTTACATGAATTTTACCATAAGCTGGTTTATAATGCCCACTATGGCCTAAAACAGTAACAATAACAGCATTGCTTGTTGATGTCACTTCAATAGATAGTTTCATAAATGATCCGCTTTTGAAGTCATACGTTTCTCCATCATCATCATAGTACGTAAAGTTGTACGTTTCACCGTTTGCCCCGGCATAGATATCCATATAAACATGATGCGGACTTTTATCATGATTCGCTGTCCATTCGCATTGCATGATTGCAGATCCTTGTTTTATAAAAATCGGCATCCTATCTAATTCTGCATGGATTAAGTGCGCTTTTTCCCCTTCATACTGAACACCAGTTTCATTATCAATCCACTGACCTGCAGGCAAATAGACTGCACGATCTGTAACAGATGGGCTTAGTATCGGCGCTATAACAACATTATCTCCAATCATAAATTGATCATTTATATTATACGTTTTCTGATCTTCTGGATACTCCATGAACAATGGACGCATTACCGGATGGCCGGTTACACTTGCTTGGTAAAATAATGAATATAACTGCGGCATCCATTTGTAACGCATTTGAATGTATTTCTTCATAATTGCTTCATTTTTTTCGCCGAATTGCCATGGTTCCTGATAAACAGTACCCATTGCTGAATGATTGCGGAAATATGGAGTGAAAGCACCTACCTGTGTCCAGCGAACCAGTAATTCTGCACTCGTATCATGGGCAAAACCACCTACATCTGGTCCCGCAAATGGCACGCCGGAAACGCCTAGGTTCATCACCATTGGTAAAGACATTTGTAAGTGTTCCCAGAAACTGCGGTTGTCACCTGTCCAGACAGATGCGTATCGCTGTACGCCTGCAAACCCCGCACGAGTTAGTAAGAAAGGCCGCTTTCCTTTTAATTGCTCTTTCATACCCTTGTACGTTGCCTTGCTCATCAATAAACCGTAAATATTATGAAGCTCCCGATGAGTTGCCGGCGTCCCATCATTACGATGTATCACATCGACATCCATTGTTTTTGTCTCATTAAAAACAGCTGGTTCGTTCATGTCGTTCCAAATACCTTCAATCCCAATAGACGTATAAAATTCATGTTTATCAGCCCACCAGTTACGAACACTTTCCTCAGTTAGGTCTGGAAATGCACTTTCACCTGGCCAAACATCCCCAATATACACATCACCTTCAATGTATTTGCAAAATTGATCCTGATTAATTCCTTCTTGATAAATCGTGTATTCTGCATCTTTTTTTACACCAGGGTCAACTATCGGTACAATCCGAATCCCCATTTCGCGCAAGTCAGCAATAAGCTTCGCAGGATCAGGAAATTTCTCTTTATCAAACGTAAACACACGGTATTCGTTCATGTAATGAATATCGAGATGAATAACATCAATTGGAATATCCTTCTCTACAAAATTCTTGGCAAGCTCTCTAACTTCTTCTTCTGATTTATAACTGTAGCGTGACTGATGATACCCGAGTGCCCACTTTGGCGGCAATGGCATTTTCCCGGTAAGATGTGTATATTGCTGCAATACCGACTTTGGTTCGGGGCCAGCCAGAACAAAATAGTCAAGCTGTCCGCCTTCTGCTTTGAATGAATAGCCATTGTTATCAGCTTTCATATTAAACGTTGTTCGGAATGTATTATCAAAGAACAGCCCATGTGCACGACCATTACGCAGTGTCATGAAATAGGGAATGGATTCATACAATGGATCTGTTTCAGGATTATGTGGCGCATACACATCAGTATTCCACATTTCATACGTTTCGCCACGTTTATCAAGATGTCCTGATTTTTCACCAAATCCATAAAAATGATCATCTTCACTCATTTTTTTAAATGCAGCAACCTCACCATTTTCCCGATAGGCCATTCCCCGCTGACCTTCTTCAAGAAAAGCATTACCATCATGATCCAATATCATAATTCGAAATGGAGATTTCAGGATAATAATTTTCACTTTATCTGTTTTCAAAAAAACCCGCTCGTCTGAATCGCTGTCTATAACGTCCACGTTTTCGGGACTGGCTATAACTGCGTATGAACCGTCCAATTTTGGTTCATTTATTTGATTCATCACAACTCTGATAATCGAATTTGTGAAAAATTGTATCGCAACCTGACCATTTTCACATTGAAAAAAATAGCCAGTATCCAATCGTTTATAGGATTTCATACTGCCGATATCACGATATAGTACTGCTTTGGATTGCTGCTCATTTCCTGGATGTATTGCAAAGCTAGTATCTTCAAGCATCCCTAAGATTACCCCCTACCTGTCAAAATTACTGTTTTTCTTATCCTTTTGATCCTCCTGCCGTTAACCCGGAAATCAGATAACGCTGCAGGAATAAATATATACCTGCGATCGGTATAGCAACCAATATGGACCCTGCTGCAAATCGCGTGAAGTTATTAGAGAATTGATCATTAATAAAATTAAACAACCCTACTGCTAATGTATAGTTACTCTCACTTGTAAGTACAATTGATGGCAGCAGGAAGTCAAACATCGGCATCATGAAGTTAAATAAAGCTACAACCGCAAGAATTGGCTTTGCTAATGGAAGCATAATGCTCCAAAAAACCCGTAAATGACCATCACCGTCGATACGTGCTGCCTGGTCCAGTTCACGTGGTATTGTGTCAAAGTACCCTTTTACTAACCATGCATTAAATGGTATTTGTCCACCCAAATAAATCAGGATTAAGCCAGACAGCGTATCCAATAGGCCAATCATATTCAGGAAAATATATAAGGCTACCATTGCCATCATGACTGGAAACATTTGTAATAGTAAAAAGACATATAAGCCGTTTTTCCTTCCAACAAATTGATATCTTGAAAAAGCGTAGGCTATAAGAGACGTTAGAATTACACTTCCTGCTGCAACGAATGACGATACAATTAATGAATTCTTGTACCAGATTAAATAATCACTGCTATCGCTGAACAACCATTTATAATGCTCTAATGAGAAACTTTCCGGAATAATAGAAGATGAATATAAACTACTTCCTTGGTTAAGTGACATTCCCACTGTCCATACTAGAGGATAAAATATAATAATCGATACAACCGCTATAATAATGTAGATTGCATATACTTCCAATTTTGATTTCAGCTTCTGATCCATTATATTTCACCCTCTTCCTTAAATGACCTGGTTTTTCTAAACTGATAAAAGGCAAATCCGGATACAAGTAACCCCATAATAATGGATATTACTGCAGCCATGGCGTAATTATTCGTATCAAATGTCAGTTTATACACCCAGGATATTAGAATATCTGTACCGCCTGCGTTCTGTCCTCTAACAGGAGGTCCACCTTCATTAAATAGATAGATAATGTTAAAGTTATTAAAGTTCTGCGCATATTGCATAATGAGTAATGGTGCAGTCGCAAACATCACGTGCGGAAACGTAATCTCACGGAATTTTTGCCAGCGAGATCCACCATCAACCTCCGCAGCCTCATACCAATCTTTCGAGATGCTTTGGAGTACACCGGTAAATAAGGCAAACACAAACGGAAAGCCGAGCCACGTCTGTATCATGATAATTGCAACCCGGGAATAAAGCGGGTCACTTAGCCATGGCAGACCATCACCACCAATCAGCGGGATGATAATATCTCTGTTAATTGCACCAAATTCATCATTAAACATAGCTGCAAAGATCAGAATGGTCACAAACGCTGGTACTGCCCATGGAAGAATTAAAATGGTACGAATGATTCTTTTGAATTTAACTCTTGGGTCATTGACAAGTACAGCTAAAAATAGTCCAAGTGCAATTTGTAAAGTTGTCGCAACAACTGTCCACACAATGGTCCAAGCAAACACGCTAACAAACGTATCCTGCCATATTGGTACAGTAACCAACTCTACAAAGTTATCAAAGCCAACCCAATCTACTAGATTTCGTGGTGGTGAATTATATAGATTGTAATTCGTAAATGCCAGTAACACCGAAAAGATTAGCGGAAAAATAACCACGAAAACCATAAGCAGTAACCCTGGAAAAGTCATCAAATATGGGAATGTGTTATCATATGCAACTCGTATCGTATCTTTTAGGTTTAGTGGCTTCCATCCATTTTGTATTTTCTTCGCCTGTTTTCGTGCATCGTACACATTAAATACATATAATGCTGCAACAATAATAATGGTGATGAGTGAAAGAACACCAATTACGAGCAAGCGTATCGAATGGTCTGTTCCTGCAATGGTTCCCAGTGTACGTAAACCCCAGATTCCGTAGTTTAACGATTGGAGGGCTGTCAGCAGAAACGCTATTTCAATAACAATTAAGGAAATTCCTTTTATATAACGACGGTTGTACAATTGTCCCAGGCCAGCAAACAAAATCGATAAAATCGTAGCAACCTTTGGACTGTGCTTCTTGCCGGTTTTTTGCTTATTGTCAGGAGAAGACAATTTTGGTACCCCCTTTAGGTCCTGATGAACAAAATAGATGATGGGAAGAGTTAACTCCCCCCATCAAAAATCATTGCTTGGTATTTACTCTACTCCGCTTGCTTCTATGTTTGTTTTTATTTGCTCGACTGCTTCATCAAGTACAGGTTTTACATCTTCACCTTCCGCAATAAATTGCAATGCATTGTTGAATGGCTCCCATACCTGCTGCATAGCTGGTGTACTTGGCATAGGCACACCATGTTTGACTTGCTCTGCAAATGCTGCGTAAATTGGATCCTCTATGGATTCAAGTGCCTCTTTACTTGGAACAAGTTCACCTGCTACATCATAGTAATGTTGTGAACTTTCTGGATTGGTCATAAATGCTGCTAAGTCAGCAGCCCATTCTTTGTTTTCTGAGTAATAGGAAACCATCCATGACTTAACCCCTACAAATGTTTGAGCCGGCTCCCCATTGATGGAAGGAAACGGTGCAAATGCTAGCTTATCGCCAAGTGATTCTTTATAACCCACAATACTCCATGGGCCATTAATAACTGCTCCCACTTTACCGTCGTTAAATAGTCCGTCAATTACATCAGTTGTAGTTGATGGTGGAATTTTACCTTGTCCGAAAAAGGATTGGAATAACTTCCCGCCTTCAACTGATCCTTCATTATTTAATCCGATATCCTTTGTATCATATTCACCTGCATCCCCACCGAAAATATAACCGCCATAGTTATTGAAAAACGGTATAGCGAAGTATAAATCGTTAGGCTTCATCAAAAATCCATATTCATCATTTGCAGGATTTGTTTTATTTTCCAGTAATGCCATTAAATCATCAACTGTTTTTGGTTCTTCTTGTACAATATCCGTATTATAAAAAATACCATATGTCTCAATTACTGCTGGAAAGCCATATTGATTTGTTTCACCATCATACTTATAAGTTACTGCATCAACCGCAGCATCACTGTATGAGCTCATAACATCTTCCGGTATTTCAACAGGTTCAGCAAGACCCTGTGCTACAATATTTCCAATTCTGTCATGTGGCTGGAAAAATAAATCCGGACCATTTCCCTCGGGGCCAGCCAGTGCTAATTCTTCCATCTGATCAAGCATAGATTTGACTTCAACGTTAACTTTAATTCCTGTTTTTTCTTCATAGTTTGCTGCAATATCCTCAACAGCTTCTAGTTGCTTTTCCTCATCGTTCGCCCAAATTGTAAGCGATTCAGGTTTTTCAGCGGTTTCAGTAGAATCAGTTTCATCATCACTTTCTTCTGTACCTTCTGACCGCTCTGGTGCACAAGCTGCTAATACTAGAAAGACAAACATAAGTGCCGCAATTAATAAAAATGAAGTTTTTTTCATTTGTAAACTTCCCCCTCTAATTTTTTGAACCGACCACATTTATTGCGAAATCGGTTGCACAAACTCTGATTATTATTCTAAACCCAGATCAAAATTAATGCAACCGTTTTCACTGTTTTTATTTTATTTTTTTATTTTATTTTTTTATTT
>JBDNGJ010000191.1:0-1235 GCA_041689365.1 Virgibacillus sp. | reverse complement strand
GGTTCATTGTAAAATCAAATGCAACACCTAAATTAATATAGAAAGTCATCGTGAAACCGTGTAATATTAATGTCGACCAAAACAAATTAACACACGGAGGAAATTCACGATGACTCATGCCTATTCTAACACACCTAAACGGTCTTTTTCACATTTAAACGAAACGGAAAGAGGCGAACTGTCTGCTTATTTAAAAGTGGGCCTTTCACAAAGGAAAATCGCCCAAAAAATGAACCGAAATGTTAGTACAATTTCACGAGAAATCAAGCGCGGATCCGTACAACAACTTAACACTAAACATGAATCCATTATCAAATACTTTCCTGATACTGGAGCGCGCGTTTATAGTGAAAACCGCACATTTTGTGGCGCTCATTCAACTACTATGAAGGCCTGGGATTTTCTACGTTATGCTGAAGAGAAGATCTTAAAAGACAAATGGTCTCCGGATGCAGCTGTCGGATATGCGAAAAGACTACCGCAATTTGAAGGGGCGTATATCCCCTCAACTAAGAGCGTTTATAACTGGATTGATCAAAGAAAACTATCCGTTATCAATATGGACTTAGCGATGAAACTGAGCCGTTCAACCAAAAAGAAAAAGCCACGCGTTAACAAACGAATCTTGGGTAAGAGCATAGAAGAACGTCCCGAATCCGTTGATACTAGGGAGGAATTCGGGCATTGGGAGATAGATACTGTCATCGGTAAAAAAACAAATGACGATGTCTTATTGACCCTTGTTGAACGAAAAACACGTAAGGAAATCATCAGGCGCATTCCTGCCAAAGATGCTTGTTCTGTGGAGGAAGCTATGCAGGCCATTTTAGCGACGTATCCAGAAAACCAGAATATGATTTTTAGAAGCATCACAGCAGATAATGGCTCTGAATTTAGTAATCTAGCAGAACTTGGTGAACAGCAAAAAATTGTCGTTTATTTCACACACCCTTACACTTCATGTGAGCGCGGTAGCAATGAACGCCATAACGGACTAATCCGAAGATTCATCAAGAAAGGTCAACCAATTCATACGTATGCGAATAAGCTGATTTCTGAGGTCGAAGATTGGCTTAATGTGCTGCCAAGGAAAATTTTAAACTACCTCACACCCGAGGAAGCATTCGCGCAATGTATTTCTTGTGTGGCCTAGGCCACACAAGAAATACATTGGCTACCCTAACCCCTATTTGGTGGTTTCACGAAGAGTGTTGCATTTAATCTTGCAATTTACT
>JBDNGJ010000190.1:0-15476 GCA_041689365.1 Virgibacillus sp. | reverse complement strand
TTTGGAAAATTTAATTCCCACTTTATATAGTGAATAACAGGTAAAATGATATGTTGCTCTCCACTATAAGGTGAATATTGCATGAAAAATTGGGAATTGATTTTTACTTGGTTAAAAAGATGGTAGTTTTTCAGTGGCCTCGTGATTTTCTCGAGGAGGCTTAGGCCGTGCCCACGGAAAGCATCCGCCCGAAGCAATCCCGGACGGTGGGACGAGAGTTTATAGAAATTATTCTAGCAGTTAGTTCGCATTTCATATCTAATGTGGATTTGTCATTTAAGATAAGGAGGTTAGGACTGGGGGGGTTGCCCGGTTTTTCTTAATATTGACGTCAAATCAGACAGGGCTCAACAGTACATTTGGATTTGGTAAATAATGAAATGTTAAAAAAAAACCCCTCTTAGTGAAATAAGAAGAAGTCTGGAAACGTACTCTTCTATTATTTGAATTTTTTTGCTCCTTAGTTTAGGGGCAACTAGAATCGAGCTGTTTTATTCTTTTTAACGGAACGTGGATCAACACAAACAAAACCATTGCTTAAAACTACAGCGGTTTTATTATAAATTGATTACAATAGTATCTATCATACTATCTAAACGAGCATTTTTCATATAAATATGTAACAAAAATAGTACTCTGAAATAAATCTATTATAATTGTAATAAATCTTCGGTAGTTTGGTAATCCTTGTAATAGACTCTTAAAAGTCTTGTAACTGCATTGCCTATCAAGCTGTGATACTATGGGCAATGTCAGAAATTAAAGGAGGGACTACCTATGAAGAAATTAGTAGCATCAATCGCTACGGGTGTCATTATTGCTGGCGCAACATTAACAACTGCTTCCGCAGCAGAATACAAAGTAGAAAAAGGAGATAACCTCTGGGATATCGCAGAGGAATATAATACTACCGTAGATGAATTAGTAGAATCAAACGAACTTAAAACAACAGTAATTCAACCAAAGCAAAAGCTGTTTATAAATGAGACATATATGGTAGAGCAAGGTGATACATTAACTGGAATAAGTAAAGAATACGATGTATCCATAAAGAATCTGAAGGAATGGAATAAGCTAAACTCAGATTTAATTGTAATTGGACAAGAACTTGAAATAAAAGGTGTTAATGTAGCGCAGGATGAATCACCTGCAGCAACAGTATCAAATGAAAGCTCATCAAATGAAGCTTCAAATAACGAGAGTTCATCAAATGAAACTGCAGAATCTAGTAAACAGGAAAATTCACCACAAGACAGTCCAGAGGGGAAAACTATATCAGTAAGTGCGACAGCATATACTGCTGACTGTACTGGATGCTCTGGGGTTACTTCTACTGGTGTTGACTTAAATGCAAACCCAAATGCCAAAGTAATTGCCGTAGATCCTAATGTAATCCCGCTTGGATCTGAAGTATATGTTGAGGGTTATGGTTATGCGACTGCTGCTGATATCGGTGGTGCAATTAAAGGAAATAAAATTGATATTCATGTTCCAACAAAAGATGAAGCATTTGACTGGGGCGTTCGCACAGTTGATGTAACAATAATTAAATAGTAGCCATAAAATAAGGAAAGCATCTTTTAGTAGATGTTTTCCTTTTTTATTTTACGATTAAACATTTAGTTAACAATAAGTGTATCTTCATTTTGTTCGTCCACGACGTTGTTTGTATCATCAGTTGATTGGGTATAACCAATTATACCGAAACCTAATATTAAGACCATAAATAGTACCATTAATAGTTCTTTCATTTTTTCTACCTCACTTTGATTATCTACTTATTATTATAGTAAAATAATGATATACATACCATAGTAATTTGTGACAAAATAATAGGTAAATGTTACAAATATGAAATATAGTTGGAAAGCAGGGAGTTATATGTTAAAAAAACGAAGTACCGCTGAACTATTAATACTCTTATCAACGATAATGTATATTGTTTCCTTATTCTTTCCATGGGTAAGTCTAGCATTTACCAATAGTGCAAGTGGGTTCGCCCACCGTGGCTATATTGTTCTTATTTTGTTTGTTTATCCTATTTACACTGTATATGCCAAAAAATCGCCAGGATTATTAGGAATAACCAGTTCATTAGCTGCAGCAGTATTCTTGCTTTTTTATATAATACAAGTTTCACAGCATTATATGGGGGAAAACGTCAGTGAAGCTGAATCTGGTCTTTATTTAGCATTTGTATCATCACTAGTTTTAGTTACTGGTGTTATTCTTAAAATAAAAGATAGAAAGCGAAAAGCGTATGAATCAAACCGAATTGTTAAATAATACGTGCGATGTGTTAAAATATATTTATTGATACAGAATTAATTATTGTTTACATACGTTAAGGAGGAAATTGCGGATGACAAGTAAAGTATTACATTCATTCCTGGAAAAAAACATTTCAGACTTAAAAGAGCGTGGTCTTTATAATGAAATTGACCCTGTACAGGGAGCAAATGGACCAACAATTACTATTAATGGAAAAGAGCTAATAAATCTTTCATCAAATAATTACCTTGGCCTTGCAACTGATGAACGTTTAAAAGAAGTGGCAAAAAATGCAGTCGACTCACATGGTGTAGGTGCAGGTGCTGTGCGTACGATTAACGGTACATTGGATTTGCATTTAAAACTTGAAGAAAAGCTGGCAGAATTTAAAGGGACAGAAGCGGTTATTTCCTATCAATCAGGTTTTAACTGTAACATGGCTGCCATTTCAGCAGTAATGGATAAAAATGATGCAATTCTTTCAGATGAGTTAAACCATGCATCAATTATCGACGGCTGTCGTTTATCTAAGGCGAAAATTATTCGAGTGAATCACTCTGATATGGAAGATTTAAGAAATAAAGCTAAAGAAGCAGTTGAGTCTGGCCAATACAATAAAGTAATGGTCATAACAGATGGTGTATTCTCAATGGATGGTGATATTGCCAAATTGCCAGAGATTGTTGATATAGCTGAGGAATTTGATTTAATAACATATGTCGACGATGCACATGGATCAGGTGTGTTAGGCAAAGGTGCAGGTACAGTTAAACATTTTGGCTTACAGGATAAAGTTGATTTTCAGATGGGGACATTATCCAAAGCAATTGGCGTCATTGGTGGATATGTTGCCGGAAAAACTGAATTAATTGACTGGCTGAAAGTCCGTTCACGTCCGTTCTTATTTTCAACAGCTGTTTCACCAGCAGATGCGGCAGCAAGCACGAAGGCAGTTGATCTGCTCATTGAATCCACAGACCTTAATGAAAAATTGTGGGAGAACAGTGATTACTTAAAAGAAGGTTTAAGGAATTTGGGTTTTGATATTGGTAACAGCGAGACTCCGATTACTCCTTGTGTTATCGGGGATGAGAATGACACACAGAAATTCAGTAAACGACTGAATGAAGAAGGTGTTTATGCGAAGGCAATTGTTTTCCCAACAGTTCCAAGAGGCGCAGGCCGAGTCCGTAACATGCCAACTGCAGCACATACGAAAGAAATGTTGGATAGCGCAATAGAAATTTATAAAAAAGTTGGAAAAGAAATGGGTCTCATCTAATATAGGATGAGATCTTTATCTGAAGGAATTGCTGGGGGTAAATATTATGAAAAAAATACTAGTTACAGGTGCTTCTGGCCAAATTGGTTCAGAGCTTGTAACAACATTACGTGAACATTATGGGGCGTCAAATGTAATCGGATCAGATATTCGAAAGAGAGAAGATGAAGAGGGTCCGTTTGAAACAATAGATGTTACCAACGCAGAAAGTTTATTTGAAACAGCAAAAAAGCACAATGTAGACACAATTATGCATCTGGCAGCCCTACTGTCAGCAAAAGCGGAGTCAATCCCACAAACAGCTTGGAATCTTAATATGGGTGGCCTGATGAATGCACTGGAAGTTGCTCGGGAACTTAATCTGCAATTCTTTACACCAAGCTCAATTGGTGCATTTGGTCCACTGACCCCAAAATTGAAGACGCCACAGGACACAATAATGCGTCCAACGACAATGTATGGGGTCAATAAAGTTGCCGGAGAATTGCTTTGTGACTATTATTTTCACCGCTTCGGCGTTGATACTCGAGGAGTCCGTTATCCAGGTTTGATTTCCTATAAGACACCGCCCGGGGGTGGAACAACTGATTACGCAGTAGAAATTTATTATGAGGCAGTTAAGAATAGGAAATACACATCATACATAGCTGAAAATACATATATGGATATGATGTACATGCCAGATGCATTAAATGCAATAATCCAGTTAATGGAGGCAGACTCTGACAAACTTGTACATCGAAACGCATTTAACATTTCCTCTATATCCGCAGCACCAGAGGACTTTGCAAAAGAAATTCAAAAACATATCCCAGAATTTGAATTAAATTATGATGTTGATCCTATTCGTCAGCAAATTGCTGAAAGCTGGCCAGATAGTATTGATTCCTCAAACGCAGCTGAAGAGTGGGGATTTAAAGCAGAATATGATATTGCCAGGTTGACAAAGGACATGCTTGATAAAATTAGTTTGAAATAAGATACCTTGAAACGCAACTCGCGCGACAAGCAGCGCAACTCGCGCAACAATCGGCACCACTCGCGCGACAAGCAGTGTAACTCGCGCGACAGCGGCCCAACTCGAGCGACAAGCAGTGTAACTCGCGCGACAAGCGGCCCAACTCGCGCGACAGTGGCGCAAACTCGAGCGACAAGCAGCACCACTCGCGCGACAGCGGTCCAACACGCGCGACAAGCGCCCCAACTCGAGCGACAAGCAGTGTAACTCGCGCGACAAGCGGCCCAACTCGCGCAACAAAAAAGAGACTGGATTTGAATTAATCTCAAATCCAGTCTCTTCTTTAATTAGGCATACATTTCGGCAATTTTTTGCTGCAGTTTATGATCAGAAATGTATTCATCATAGCTCATTTCTTTATCAATAACTCCATTTGGTGTAATTTCAATCAAACGGTTTGCAATACTTTCGATAAATTGATGGTCATGTGACGTAAACAAAATAGATCCTTTAAATCTAACCAAGCCATTATTTAACGCAGTAATGGACTCCAAATCCAAGTGGTTTGTCGGTTCATCCAAGACCAATACGTTTGCACTGCTTAACATCATTTTACTCAGCATGCAACGCACTTTCTCACCACCGGATAATACGCTAGCTTTTTTCAATGCCTCTTCACCTGAGAACAGCATACGACCCAGGAATCCACGCAAGAATGTTTCTGTCTCATCTTCTGGTGAATATTGGCGCAGCCAGTCAACCAGTGGCAAGTCATTGTTTTCAAAATAGGCGCTGTTATCTTTAGGGAAGTAGGATTGTGATGTCGTTACACCCCATTTAAATGTTCCTGCATCTGGTTCCATTTCACCCATAAGAATCTTGAACAGTGTTGTTTTGGCGATATCATTTTTACCGACGAGGGCAATTTTGTCATCTTTATTCATTGTAAAGCTGAGATTATCCAGTACTTTTGTATCGCCGATTGTTTTTGTTAACCCTTCAACACGCAATAAATCATTACCAATCTCACGTCCAGGCGTGAATGAAATATAAGGATATTTACGTGATGATGGTTTGATATCATCCAATGTGATACTATCCAGAAGTTTCTTCCGTGATGTTGCCTGTTTTGATTTAGATGCATTTGCACTAAACCTGGCGACAAATTCCTGCAATTCCTTTATTTTTTCTTCTTTTTTCTTATTTGACTCTTGTGCCATTTTTGTTGCTAGCTGACTGGATTCATACCAGAAATCATAGTTTCCGATATAAATTTCAATTTTTCCATAGTCAACATCAGCAATGTGTGTGCATACTTTATTTAAAAAGTGACGGTCATGAGACACTACAATTACTGTGTTTTCAAAGTTAATCAGAAATTCTTCCAGCCACTGAATTGCTTGGATATCCAAGCCATTTGTAGGTTCATCCAATAACAGAATATCTGGGGTGCCAAACAGTGCTTGTGCAAGCAATACTTTTATCTTCTGATCAGCAGCTAAATCAGCCATTTTCATCGTATGCAACGACTCATGAACTCCAAGTCCTTTTAATAAGACTGAAGCATCAGATTCTGCTTCCCAACCATTCATTTCAGCAAACTCGCCTTCAAGTTCAGCAGCGCGCATACCGTCTGCTTCAGAAAAATCTGCTTTCATATAAATAGCGTCTTTTTCCTGTTTTACGTTGTATAATTGTTCATGCCCCATAAGAACAGTATCAAGAACATTATATTCTTCATACGCAAAATGATCCTGCTTTAAGACAGTCATCCGTTCACCAGGGGATAAAGAAACATTACCCGATTGTGGCTCAACTTCACCTGACAATACTTTAAGGAAAGTGGACTTCCCTGCGCCATTGGCTCCAATAAGGCCATAGCAGTTGCCGGGAGTAAATTTCAAATCCACATCCTCAAACAATTTTTTATCACCATATTGTAAACTTACATTAGTAACATTAATCATGCTTTCAGCGTCCTCCATTAAATAGTAATCAACGTAAGCTTACGGGATTTGAGCCATTTCGTCAACGTAAACGTTCAAAAAACTACACATTGGTTAATGAATTGTTACTTCTGTTTCACAGTTTTTTGTTTATTTTAAATATAATAAATTTTTAGCATCTATAAAAAAAAGACTATATTTTTCTTGAAATATATGTAACAATAAACTAATGACAAATGTCACGTTGACTAGGTACCATCAAGAAGTGGGTAACCTAACGGAGGGGAATTCTATGGGAGAGAAAACAATATATTTTCTCTTTACTGATACAGGGACATATTTATCTAAGGCAATCAATTATTTCACAAAACAGCCTTTAAACCATGTCTCCATTGCATTTGAACCGGACTTACAGGAAGTATACAGTTTTGGTCGAAAAAAGCCACGAAACCCCTTTATCGGTGGTTTTGTGAAGGAAGATATTCGTAGCGACTTTTTAAAGAATTCAGCTTGTGCTGTATATTCATACCAGCTTACCGAAACCGATACGAAAAAAATTAAAGAGAAAATTGAAGAGATTGAGTTACGGAAAGATAACTATAAATATAATTTCCTAGGGTTGATTGGGGTATTGCTGCAAGTTGAGATAAATCGGGAAGACGCATTATTTTGTTCTCAATTTGTCGCCACGGTTCTTCAGGATGTGGAATCGCTGGAATTCCAAAAACCAACCTGTTTTACGACGCCAGCAGATATTCGCAACCATGAGGGACTGCAGTTAGTATATCAGGGAACACTAGGTTACTACCAGGAAAGTCAAAAGGACTTGATAGCAGAACGAAGACTGATTAAAGAAAGACAATTAAGAAAGCAATCATTTATTTTCTTACTATCTAAAAAAGTTAAACGACTAGTCATCAAATGAGAAGAACCTCACATTATATGTAGAGGTTCTTTTTGACTATAAGTGTAGCTAATACTTTCGCCGTTATGCTTGGCGGTAGGCCAAATTTTCTAATCGAAAGGGGATGTGTTTATGGAAAGAAGCAGTAATTACCGGTTACTGAAAATCAGGGAAATTTTATTAAACGAAACGGATGAGTATCACCAAATAGGTATAGACGAACTAAGTGAAAAAATTCGGGTAATGGCAGGGGATGTCACATTTGATAACAGGACGATAAGGCGCGACCTTGAGGCTCTTGATGATATGGATTTTGAAATTGTTCAAAATAGAGGTAAATTCGGCAAAATCCTGTTCAGCCATCAAGCAAGATTATTTGAGACATACCAGTTACGGCTGATTATTGATGCCATTTTATCAGCGCGTTTTATAACAACTAATGAAAAAGAGAAGTTAATTCAGAAAGTAAAGGAACTGACCAGCAAACATATCGCGAAAACATTGCCGGAACCGATCTTGTTTGACCAATCAGCCAATATTGATTATGAACTCGTCAAGATTAATATTGATTGTGTCCACCGGGCAATTTCAGAAGGAAAGGTCCTTACCTACCGATATGGCAAATTCAACGTAAAAAAAGAATTCGAGTATCATCGTAATGGGGATCTCTATCATGTAGAGCCATATGCTTTGATTTGGCAGAGTGATTATTATTACCTAATTGGGCGGTTCCAGGATACAAATGAATTAAGGCACTATCGATTGGACCGAATCCGTCATATTGGGGTGAGTGAAACACACTTCACCAAAAGTGAATTCAATCTTCAGGAGTATGTGAACCAAAGCTTTCACATGTTTGCCGGTGAAGAAATGTGGATGAAAATACGCTTCCAGAACAATATGGTTAATGTGGTTTTGGATCGGTTTGGACAAGAAGCGGATATTAAAGAGTTGGATGACGATCACTTTATACTGACGACAAAGGTGAAGCTGTCGGATGGACTGATCAATTGGATTCTCACGTGGGGAAACAAGGCAAAAGTTCTATCCCCAGAGCACTTAGTTGATAAAATGAAAGACAAGATCAATCAAATGAGCGAGGTTTACAAGGACTAAAGATTGGAATCAGGGTCTGATTCTTATAAAAGGGAAGTATGAATCGCGCACCACCAGGCTGTGTCGTTTTTGGGCCAAAAACTGCTAAAAACTGAAAACCCCGTGGTGAAAACTGAATAATCCCAGATGACAACTGAATAGACATGGCCGGAGACTGATTAATTGCTTATATTACCAATAAAGACTGAATAAACGCCGGGAAGACTGAATCATCGGAGTCTCCCCCAACACGAATTATTCACCAAACTATTCTCTTATTCTTCCGTTTCGATTCCTAGTGATTTATACGGAACTTTTATTTTAAATGCTAGATTGTTTGCTTCTAAGTCAATATGTTCAACACTAACCTGGAAATTACTTCTGATTTCCATATCTGTCACGGCAAGGTAAATTTCCTCATCCTTGGGACTAACGGTAACCCATTTTGGCATTGGTAAGTACTTTTTCATATACTCCATAATTTTCTGGTTAGGAAGTTCAAGTAATCCAATCGAGATAGACTTCTGTTCTAAAATAACGTCACCATTCTCTTGTACAAAAGGCTCAAAATGAACAGATAGTGGGACTGTTGATGAAAACACAGGGAGTTCTCCTATCAAATGGACATCTTCTTCCAGTGACACCTTGTAATGGTGGTTAGTACCTTTCAGAAGCTTATCGGTATATGCATTTACCAACTCATTTAAGTTCTTTTTTGTTGTACGGACGACGAACTCCGAACTTTGCTGGGCATTATACTTATCATTAGCAGGTGTTTCTGTGTCGGAAACAGGCCAAAAAATAAGGCTTACTATACATATTAATATCACAACATTTAAACCTAGTAGAATCAAAAAAATTCGTTTCCATCTATTTTTTGGCTTTTTATGTTCCGCCAAACCACTCACCTCCTAGTCTGTTATGTGTTCCAACACACGTTTAGCAATTCGTTGATAGCCTCGATGATTTGGGTGAAAATTATCATCTGAGAATAAATCTTTTTCTGTATCCTTAAACAAATCAACGGTAGGTATATATGTTACGTTGTCGTATTGTTCTGCAACATTCTTACCTGTGTTGTTCCAATTTTCAACAATCATACCAAGTTCTTCGAGATCTTTAAAATATTTTTCAAAGGGGTTGTAGAAACCTAACAGATATATATCAGCATCTGAGTTTAATTCTTTTATTCTTTCAAAAATATTTTTCACCCGTTCCTTATATGCCACCCGTTCTTGGGAAAAATCCTTAATCGTCAGATCAGAAAAGTTTTCTTTGACGACTTGCATGATATCATTTGCACCTATGGTAATCAATACGATATCTGCTTTTTCAATCGATTGTACTATTTCTGGTTGTTCAAGCCGCTTTAATAGCTGGCTGGATCTGTTCCCGCGTTTACCATAGTTCTCAAATGTTACCAATTGATTGTCTTTATTAATGGTATTATCGAGTATTCCTACGTAACCACCATCTACAACTTTATCACCGACGCCTTGTGTTAATGAATCTCCAATGGCTGTAACATGTGCTTCTTTATTCGTGAAAAAGTCAATTGTACCTTGAAGAACATCGCTTATTATTTCCCCGAACTGCGTGATTGGTTCTTTAGTTTCTTTTTCTGACTGACTATCTTCTGTTTCTTGTTCTTTATCTAACTTGGTTTCCTGCTGCGTCTTTTCCTGCAAATTATTATCTTTTGATTCTTTTAATTTTGGTTCAGGTTGGTTTAAAGAGATAATAATAGCTAAACCTACAAGCAGTATACCCAAAATAATAACAATGTATCTTCTTTTCACAAATCTCACACCTATACTGAAAATATTCTACCTATATATATTGAAATGATAATTTGTCTTAGTACATATTACGTACATTACTATATATGTACCCATTTTATTTGGCAAGTATCAGTAAATCATATTTCGATTGTGTTACACTTTTGCCTAATTAAAAATAATTCCCTGTACATTATATGTTTAAACGAAAAAATTCGCCTTCATAAGAAGACGAATTTATTTGCAGTTAGGAAAGTGATACTTTTCTAACTGTATAAGTGCAACTACTAGCCAATAGCTATTGGTGCTCGTTCTTTTTTAAATAGTATACAAAAGTCCTCAATCATGGCACTTGCGGTAGGGAAGGATCCTGCACCAGGTCCTGTGAACGTTAAATCACCAACAATATCACCTTTAATATGAATAGCGTTGTTTACACCTTCAACAGCATATAATGGATGATCTTTTGAAACTGCTTCTGGTTCAACGCTCGCAGTGAGGTTCCCTGCAGCATCATAGCCTATCTTTGCAATATGCTTTAATCGCTTACCTTCCGCTTGTAATGCCTGAATGGATTCTTCGGTAGTATTCCGTATACCAACGCGTTTAACATGCTCTATATCTGGTTGTTTTTCAAAAATAAGATCGCTTAGAATCATTAGCTTATAAAATGAATCAAAGCCGTCAATGTCATTTTCCGGATTTGCTTCCGCATAACCCCAGTTTTGTGCCTCATCTAATGCTGTGGAGAATGTTATATTCTTTTCCCGCATAGCTGATAGGATAAAGTTTGTGGTGCCATTTAGGATTGCTTGCACATATTGGATCTGATTTGCTTTTAACAGCTGTTGGATAGTCTGGATAATCGGTATGCCACCTGCTGTTGTTGCATCATATCCAATGTGCACATTATACCGGGAGGCAAGACTTTTCAATTCTTCACCGTGGGTTGCAAACATTTCCTTATTAGATGTGATAACATGTTTTTTTGCTTGAATGCATCTTTTTAGCAATGAAAAAGCTGGCTCTTTTCCAACAATTGCTTCAAAGATAACATCGATTTCAGGGTTGTTTAAAACAGTATTAACATCGGTTGTAACGTTTGTCTTGGCTGCAATTTTCTGATGTTTGTCAGGATGCTCAATAATAATTGTTGAAATGTTGATGGGGGCTCCGACTAGTTTTTCGAGCCGCTGTTGGTGAATGTGCAGTGTTTGGTAGACACCACAGCCAACAGTTCCAAGCCCGATTAACGCAACATTTATCGGTTTCATATTGTAAACCCTCCCTCAGTTTATATTACTAACCGTAGACCCCTCTTATATTTAAACTTCTACTAGCACACTTCCAGAGCCTTTTCCTCGAATGCGAACCGCTTCCTGGTAAATATTTTTATCTGTAATCACAGAAATATTAGCAGCTTTTGCATGTTTCACTGTTTCATCTGTATTCTTTGGATTTTCAACCCAAAGAATTTTGCCGTCCTTATTAGTAAATTGCTCGATAGTTTCTGGTGGTAGAACGTTGTCATAGAAAAGAACGGCATCAATTTCAAGTGGCACATCATCTAGCTGTTCATATGTTTGCTCATCCAGTATTTCTTGTTCCGATGAACTTATCGGCACAATTTTAAATCCTAACTGCTGTAATTGCTTCGTACTGTTATAAAAAGAACTAGTTTGATCTTCCAATCCGCTAACCGCAACTACCTTTTGGCGAATACCACCGTCTTTACGGTCAAATGGGGAGGATAGGAGCCATTTGACTGCATCCTCTTCTGTTGCCTGGAATGTTTTTGCTTCACCGGTAGCATTGGCAATTGCCTGGTCTAAATCAACTAATATATCATTGGTTGATTCAAGTCCAATAGAAAGTCTGACTAACTCTTCTGAAACACCACTTTTAACCAGGTCTTCTTCGCCTAATTGCTGGTGTGTGGTGGATGCTGGGTGGATGATTAACGACTTCGCATCACCGACGTTGGCAACATGTGACCAGAGTGTAACACCGTCAATCAATTTCCGGCCTGCATCACGGCCACCCTTTATTCCAAACGTTATAATCGAGCCATAGCCACTCTGTAAATATTTATTGGCCAATTCGTGTGATGGGTGATCACTTAATCCAGGGAAATTAACCCATTCTACTGCAGGATGTTTCTGTAAATATGCCGCGACTTCTTCGGCGTTTTTGTTATGACGTTCAATCCGCAAGTGCAATGTTTCCAGTCCTTGTAATAACAGGAATGCATTTTGTGGACTTAGGCAGGCACCTATATCACGCAGCAGCTGCACGCGCAATTTGGTAGCGAATGCTGCTGGCCCTATTTCGACATAGCGAAGGCCGTTATAACTCTCGTCGGGTTCAGTAAAGACTGGGAATTTACCGTTTCCCCAATTGAACCTGCCGCCATCAACAACAACGCCGCCGATGGTTGTACCATGACCGCCAATCCACTTAGTTGCTGAATGTACAACAATATCTGCTCCCCATGTCAGTGGCTTTGTACTGTAAGGAGTTGCAAATGTATTGTCAATGATTAACGGAACCCCGTTGTCATGGGCGATACTTGCGATTTTCTCAAGGTCCAGCACATTTAGACTTGGATTAGTAATAATCTCTCCAAAAATAGCCTTCGTTTTTTCGGTGAATGCAGCACGAATACTCTCTGGATCGGTACCATCAACAAATTTAACGTCGATTCCGTAACGAGGGAGCGTGTTAGCGAACAGATTATACGTTCCACCGTATAGGTTGCTGTCAGCGATGATCTCATCACCACTGCTTGCAAGATTTAAAATGGCCAATGTAATGGCTGACATCCCGGAGGAAGTTGCAACCGCGGCTACACCATCTTCCAGTAATGCGATTCGCTGTTCGAATGCATCAACTGTAGGGTTCATGATTCGTGAATAAATATTACCTGGTTCTTGGAGCCCGAAAAGGTTTTGTGCATGTTCAGTATCCCGAAAAACGTAGGAAGTAGTTTGATAGATAGGTACTGCACGTGATCCTGTTGCTGGATCCGGTTCCTGACCTCCGTGAAGTAATTGTGTTTCCTGATTGTGAAGATGAAAATTTGACATGATAAATTCCTCCTTTAGATTATCTGTATTCTGGAGGGAGAGGAGATAATAAAAAGCCCTCTTCCTAAGAAGAGGGCGTAGTATGTAACGATCCTCCCCTTATCTTCCAGATCATACTTGACCTGTAGGATTTAGCACCTTACTAAGCATTCTGAAAAGCTTTTAAGGTTGCTGGGTTTCACAGGGCCTATTCCCTCCACCACTCTCGATAAGAGATGTAACTTTATTAAGTTATTCAACATTATAAACGCAGCAATGATTGTACGTCAAGTGAATTCTGAAAATTAATTTTTATTTTCCTCCTTAAGTCGACCTGAATTACGATGTGCTGAATACATGTAAATAAATAGTGCTATCCAGATTAGTGCGAACGAAATAAAATGCGCCAGTGAAAAAGTTTCCTGATAAACGAAAACACCTAGAATGAGCATGATAGTTGGTGCAATATACTGCAGGAATCCTACCATTGATAATGGAATTTGTTTTGCCCCACTTGCAAACAATAACAGTGGAATTGCAGTGACGACACCAGCACCAAATAGTAATAAACCGAAACTGGAGAACATTGTTTCAGCTGCCATTGAACTGTCAGGAATAGATAACAGGTATATTAAAGCAATAGGAGTGACAATCATTGTTTCGATGGCTAAACCGAACATTGCACTGACATCGACTGTTTTTTTCAGCAAGCCGTAAATTGCAAAACTGAATGCTAGTAACAGCGATACCCACGGAAAGACACCATAACTGATTGTCAGATTAATAACACCAACTGCAGCCAGCAGAAATGATAGCGTCTGCCCGCGTGTCAGGGTTTCTTTTAGCACAATCATTCCTAATAAAATACTAACAAGCGGGTTTATGTAATAACCGAGGCTTGCCTGAATGACGTGTTCATTGTTAACCGCCCATATGAAGGTGAGCCAATTGATACTAATGGCGATTGATGCGAATGTAATCCCGGTTAATTTCTTTCTATCGTTTAAAATAATTATGCATTCTTTCAGGAAGAGCTTCCATTTTTGCACAACTATAACCACAATAATCATGAAAATAAATGACCATAATATGCGATGTGCTAATATTTCATCAGGTGGAACCTGGTCTATCAGCTTCCAATAAGCAGGAAGAAACCCCCATAATAAATAGGCTCCTGCTGCATATATAATTCCAATCTTATTGTCCTGATTCATTTTGAAAACCTCATTTCTACGATGTGTCCAGATTCGAGTAACACTACCGAATCAAGCGACATGTATACTACTAAACTAAGTAAATTCAACTTTCGCAGCGTAAAATGAACACTTGAATCTTGAAGGAAGAAGAAAGACTGAAGATACACTAATTGAGCTGACTTTGGATCAACGGTACGTAGTTAATATAAAACTGCGAACTACTTATTAAAAAGTTTGAGTGTTATGATGCCGCTCCGGAAATACATTCCGCTTTCCGCGGGCAACACTTCAGCTTCCTCGGAAGCAAAAATCGCTTCCTGCGGGATCTTCAGCTGTTGCTTTTCCCGCAGGAGTCTCCATGTATTTCCTACGCTGGGTGTTGCTCTCACTATATCCTGTAAATTAATCAATGCTTTTCGTGACATTTCCTCTTAGCCATAGGGAACACAGTACATGCCCGTGACTAAGAAGAAACTGTAAAAACGTCAGATTGAGCAGATGCCGCTTTGGTATCCGGGTCGGTGAAAGTGAGTATTTCCCTGCAGTTGGATTTATAAAGAACTGCGCGTTTCTTGGAGTTGCTAATTTAAATGATTTAAAGGTTTTTTTATCCATCACAGCAACATTTGTTTATTTTTAGGATTGTAATACACAATCCAGCTCCGGAAATACACGTAGACTCCTGTGGGAGCTGAGGCCTAGATGAGACTACGCAGCGACGTAGGAGCAAGGAGGCTCATCAGCCGCCCACGGAAAGCGAAGTGTATTTCCGTAGCGGTGTCATAGCACTCAGCTTATTCTATAGATGCGAAAGTTGAGTAAGTAAGCTAATTTTAGATTCTCTATTTGAAAAAAGCAATAACTCTGCTTTTAAAAATTCTTTGGCAAACGCTTTCAATAAACTGGCAAATACAATATGATAGAAGTATATGAGATTACAAGAATGTTTATCTGGGGGGACTTACTAATGACAAAAAAGCA
>JBDNGJ010000189.1:0-22642 GCA_041689365.1 Virgibacillus sp. | reverse complement strand
TCTTCTGTTGATTCCGCATCTTCTTCTGTTGATTCCGCATCTTCTTCTGTTGATTCCGCATCTTCTTCTGTTGATTCCGCATCTTCTTCTGTTGATTCCGCATCCTCTTCTACCAAATTCCACATGCTATTCCTACAGCATATCTAACATATAAATAATTAACGGGCCTAACAATACAACGAACATTGCTGGAAATATAAACAGCATCATTGGAAAAACCATTTTAACCGGAGCTTTCATCGCTTGTTCACGGGCTAATTGGGTTCGCTGCTCCCGGATTCTTTCCGTCAAAGATCGGATAACTTTTGCCATGCCTACCCCAAGCATATCAGCTTGAATTAGTGATGTGATGATGCTTTGGAACTGGTGAACCGGAACACGCTTTCTTAAATCAGCAAAAGCTTCCCGTCTGGATTTTCCGAGTTTCATGTCCTCTAACGCTTGCATAAATTCTTCTGAAAGAGGTCCCTTGGTTTGTTTGCAGACTTTTAGCAGGGAAGCATCCAGACCCATACCTGCCTCAATGGAGAGATTTACCATGTCAAAAAAGTCCGGCATCTTTTTCTGGATCTCGAGCCGTCGTTTTTTAGTAATCTTACTTATATAAAAGGATGGATAGTACATACCAAGAAGTGCTACAATTCCTGCTAGTACCATAACGGAGAAAAAACTTGTATCTGTTTTCCCCAACAACAGACAGATGACAAAAAACAGAAATGCGCCGATGAGAAATTGCAGGAACCGAAAATCAATTGGTGACAGCTTGAGCGGATAGCCCGCCTCGCGCAGCCGTTGCTCCAGCTCCTTTTTCCTCGTCTTTGATGTCCTTTCATCAATTACTGTCTTTGCTTTGTCCGTATACTTTTTCATAATAACCAAATTTTTACCGCGATCACGATTCTTCTTCACCTTTTTCTCACGCTTAATTTTAGTGTCATCTATATCAAAGTAATATTCAGTTCGGTTATTGATGACAATTTGTTTCTGAAAAACTTTCGTTAAAACCGCTCCAATAATTAGCATGAAAAAAAGCGCGGAAAACAGGAAAAAATAAAGCGATATCATATTCTACACCTCAATGTGTACGATTTTTTTGATAAAGAACCACCCTAGTGCGATATTAATCGCCCCAACAATGACCATTGTCCAGCCTAATGGATGTGAAAATAACATTTGGAAATATTCCGGATTTACAAGCCTGATATAGAGCGCTAAAGCTATCGGTAACAGGGTGATGATAACCGACGACATTTTCCCTTGTGCTGTTAACGTATTTACTTCATCCTTCACTCTTGATCTATCGATAATCGTCTCCTGCATGGTTTCCAATAAAAATGCCAGATTACCACCACTGGATCGTTGGATGAGCAGTGTATTTAAAACTATTTCAAGCTCTTTATCAGGAAGCCGCTCCAATAAACTTGCAAAAGCATCCTCCACCGATACCCCATAATTAATATCCTGGATTGCCTTTAAAAATTCAGGACCTAGTGGATCATCGATTTCCTCAGCAACCATTTTCATTGCCTGCATAAAACTGAATCCTGCACGCAATGCATTCGCCATCGTGCCAAGTGCTTCTCCAAGCTGTTCCGAACAAGCATTTAATCGCTTTTTTCGCTTTTTCTTTACGTACATAATAGGGATGTAAAATCCAACTGCACCACAAACCATAAGTAATAAAAAATGGAAATCATACATGTAACCTATCATTATTAAAACAAGCCCCACCATGACTCGACCAATCAATAACTCTCCAAGGGATAGTTGCACCCCTGACTGTGTAAGCAGTTTTTCATTTTTGGATAGATTTATAAATGCTTCTAATGATTTTCCAGCTTTTTTAATAAACGAATTCTTTTCTTTTTGATTATCATCCTTCTTCTTTTTACTAGTTTCGAAAAAAACATACTTTCTTAAGCGTTTTTCGTACTTGCCCTTTTCCATAATTATCGAAAGGATGATCTTCGAAAGAACCGTAATAATTATAAACGCAGCTGCAAGAAAGTAAATGAGAGTGGTGGACATTACCATTCCTCCCTGAACATTGGTTGCAGGTTATATCCCGCTTCTTCAAGCTTCTCCATACAATGTGGGCGAATTCCCGTTGATTTAAATTCCCCCTCCATTTTTCCGGAGGTTACATTTTTACGCTTATTGTAAACGAAAATATCCTGGAGAACGACTGTATCGCCTTCCAAACCTAAAACTTCTGTAATTTTGACAATTTTGCGTGTGCCATCCTTCATCCGCTCTTGTTGAACAATAATGTCAAGCGCACTCGCAACTTGCTCACGAATTGCTCTAACTGGCAGGTCAAGCCCAGCCATTAGCACCATTGTTTCAAGTCTTGACAGCAAGTCCCTAGGTGAATTCGCGTGGCCAGTTCCTAAACTCCCGTCATGCCCCGTATTCATTGCCTGAAGCATATCTAGCGCTTCTGCACTTCGAACCTCCCCAACAATAATCCGGTCTGGCCGCATCCGCAGCGAGTTTCGAACAAGGTCCCGAATGGTAACTTCCCCTTGTCCCTCAACATTCCTGGGACGGGATTCCAGCGAGACAATATGATCCTGAGACAGCTTCAGCTCGGCAGCATCCTCAATGGTGACGATCCGCTCATGACGTGGGATAAACGACGATACCACATTTAATGTACTTGTTTTACCTGAACCAGTACCACCACTAATAAAGACATTAAGCTTTGATTCTACTGCTGCTTTTAAAAAATCAGCTATATCCTGGTTAACGGTACCCATCCGTAATAAGTCATATATCGTAAACGGAGTCTCCGAAAATTTACGAATTGTTACCGTCGGGCCATTTAATGCAAGAGGCGGAATAATCGCATTAACACGCGACCCGTCAGGTAATCTTGCATCAACCATAGGAGAGCTTTCGTCGATTCGCCTCCCCAATGGTGCAACGATTTTTTCAATGACACGTAATACATGTAAATCATCACGAAAATAGGTTGTCGTCTTTTCAATCCGTCCATTTATTTCGATATAAACATCATTTGGCCCATTGACCATGACTTCGGTTACATTCGGGTCGGCAAGCAACGGTGAAATTGGTCCATAGCCTGTTAGTTCATGGGTCATGTCTTTAATCATTTGCTTTTTTTCTTCAAATGTTAGTGTTTTTCCTTCTTCCTCAAAGAAGCTCTCGGTGAGCTGTTCAATCAGGACTTCAATTTCT
Source organism: Virgibacillus sp. (assembly GCA_041689365.1). Lineage (GTDB taxonomy): Bacteria > Bacillota > Bacilli > Bacillales > Amphibacillaceae > Lentibacillus. The sequence continues at coordinate 19,441 of JBDNGJ010000189.1, read as the reverse complement.
CTGCCTTGGTTTGCGGGCTTTTTCAACTCATCAACAAGGAAGTTATGAAGACGGACCTCAATGTCTGATGATTTTTTAATCGTGCTTGAAGGTTTTGCCTGGCCTTTATTTACTGCTTGCTGTTCCCCATTCAGACGTGTTAATAAGGACATTACACATGCCCCCCTGCCGTTACTTCCACACGTTTAGCTTTTTTCTTCTTTTTAGATGAACGACTCTCCGGATTATACAAGGCTTCCGCCATCTGAAATACGCGCTTGGCTACTTGTGACCTTGGGTTAGTATAATTTAAAGGATTCCCCTCATTTACCGCGGTTACCATTGCCTTATCCATTGCAGGAAGCGTTGAGAACACTTTCCTTCCAAGCACTTTCTCTAACGTATCGACTGTTATTCCTTTTACTTTCATTTGCCGATTCAAAACAACTTTAGCCCGATCGCCTATCTGTAATGAACCCAATGTATCCAGCAGCATTTTACTATTTTTTAATGTTGGTAAATCAAGGTAGGTCATTACCAAAATATCGTCCGAATTCTCCAGTGCTACAATAACATTCTCGTCCATACTGCACGCTGTATCGATAATCACTACGTCATAAAGCTTTTTCAGTGAATGAATCGCCTTCCGCACATAGTCACCAGTGATGACTTCGGCAAATTCAGGCCTTGGCGGAGCTGCCATTATTGAAATACCGTTTTTATACGCTGTCATAAAGTTCTCAATTTGCGTTCCATCCCTGTCCTCTTTCACCCAGTCATATATCGTACGCTTAGGCTTCACATCCATAAACATCGCAACGTCACCAAACTGCAGATCTAAATCAATAACAGCTACTTTTGCTATTTTTTTGCCATAGGATGCTGCAAGATTAACTGCTACCGTTGTCTTACCAACACCACCCTTAGTACTGGCAACCGTTATTACCTTGGCATTTTTGACTGGTTTTGATTTTGACTGAAAATAAGCCTTACTCTCACTGTTTGAAATAGCCAACTGAATATCTTCTCTTATTTTAGATAACGAAGATGAGAGAAAAATAACATCTGCAGCCCCTGCCCGTAACGCCTTTTTCATATCCAGTTCTTCCTCAGTTTGGAAAATTAACAATGGAGTTGTGAGCGGAAACTGCATCGCTATCTTTTCACATAAGCGATAGACATCATAAGCAGCAGTGTTTGGTAAAATTACGACACTTTTTCCCTCGGATTGTAATTGTTCATATAACTTTGTCTCATTAGCAACCCAGTACAACTTATTTTCGGATTCATTGATCAATTTGTTCAATCCGGATGTTAAGTCATCATTACCGGCAATGGAAAAAATTTTAACCATTATTTAAACACCCCTTCATGTAAGTCATCCTCATGGATATGGGTACCCTCAGGAGCTAACTTTTTATCGCCCTCTTGCCTTAGCATTAGATATAGCTCATACCTTGTGGCAAATCCTAGCGCAAGGCCCTGTTTTGGCGATACTTCAACCGTCACCATCTGATACCGTTTCATCGTCTCTTCATCATCTGCAGCATGACCAATCGCTAATACTTTCACATTTTCTAAAAGAAGCGTTGCGGAATCGTGCTGTGTATCCTTATACTCTTTCGGAACAGTCATAACCCCTACTACATCAACATATGATCCAGCCTCAATAAATCCTGCAACTCCTGTAACATCAGTAACTTTCATTGTCATCGCACGATTGCCTTTTTGAACAGGAAGTATTTCATTTCCAGTGAATTCAGCCGTTTCTTCCGTTTGTGATTTTTCCTTACCATCAGAGGCTTTAGCTTTCTTTTCCTCATCTGCTTCGGCTTCTTCATCTTTTTTCTCATCTTCTGCCGCAGTACTAGCCGGTTCAACTGTCTGGTTTGTGCTTTCTGTAACCAAAAAGTACATCATCCCAGCAGCAATTAGTCCAAACACCATCGCGACTAACCATAATTTTTTTGAGTTCATATAGTCACCTGCTTACTTAAAATTTTTTTATTCTACTAGTTTTACTCCAGAGATGCCGTAGTCCTCGCCTTCATCACTGAATTCGCCAGATCTGACATAATCGATAAAACGTCCACTAAGTTCAAATTGATGTACCGATTCAATCCAAAACGCAGCAAACCCAACAATTCTTACTTCTGATGAACCTGATTCCGTATATTCTTCCACTATTGGAACTGTTACGACACGACTGCATGTATTATCAGCTGTTTCATATGTGTTACAATGGTCTCTATCTGCATCTCGTTCGACAAGCGTGTCAAAGGCATCATTTACAGGACCTACCATTGCCCCTGTTTCGGTTTCCACATATTCGTAGCTTTCAGGATCATCTGGATCATAAACTTCAAAATTTGCTCCATTTAAAATTGCATCTGCGAGTGCCCGTGCCCCGTTTCCGTCTATCCCAAGAAAACCAAAGTTACCACCAACGGATGAATTCTCACCATTTCCAGGCTGAAAATTCATAACATATGGTGTTCCATCTACAAACTCCCATTCGTCTCCAAGTTCAACCCCAACAGGTGTTATACCATCCCCACCAATTAACGTATTCATTATTTCCGCTCGAGCTTTGGCCGCTACATCTGTCTGATTGAAACCCAGTACTCTAGCAAAGGTGAGGTCTTTGTTAACCGTCTTATGTATTTCAATAAAGTTCTCACCGGTTGATACTTCACTTTCGGTAACCGTAAAGCCATTATCTGCCGCAATATCTATAGCCACCGCTTGGGCATTAGCCTCTGATGTGGTTAAAACCTGTGCACCACCAAGTACTGCAGCATCCAACGCCTTTTGCAGACGGCTTTTCTCAAGATATAGTCCTCCTGCATCCACTACAATTGCACTAAAACCTATTAAGACAAACATTAAAAATGCAACCAAAATCATTGCAATTCCTTTTTGTTCTTTAAAAAGTAATTTAAATTTATTCTTCATCATTCCACCCTCATTACTGTTGTGTCTTTTAAATCAAACTCTTCTATAATTTGACCGATAACCGGTGTCAGAAAATCAACTGGATATGTAAGTGTAATAATTACATCCTCTCCACTATTAGGCTTTTCTGTACATTCATTAGGCTTTGTTTCCTCACAAATTATCTGATAGTTCACTTTGTTATCTGTCTCGGAATCATTACTTTCTAGAGTTGATGTCGCCTCCTTTATTTCATCTGCAACATCGTCCAATCCTGATCCAATAGAAGCAACCCTTGCCGCCTCTCTCCCTGCATGATCAAGTGTTAAATAGGCATGAAATATCCTCCCGAAGTCAGTTATTCCAAACACCAGAAGCAACAAGATTGGTAGTATTAATGCTGTTTCTACTAATGATTGACCTTTTTGTGATTTCATAAATAACTCTCCATTATAAATGTCATAAATGCGCCCAATGCGATCGGAATAGCGTATGGGATTGATACATTGTTTTGCGTATCATTGGGAATTTCCAGTGACCCTTTTGTACTTTTCAAAAATAATAGCGAGAAAAGCATGTTTTTCACTGTAAATACGAGCTGCTTACGTTTAATTAAGATAAATAAAGCGATAAGTCCTCCAAAAATTCCAGCGTATATTCCGGTATAAAGAACAAATGATGTACCTTTCCAAGCACCAACAGCTGCAAGCAGTTTTACATCACCCGCTCCGATCCCCCCCATTACAAATGGTATGAATAATAACCCGATTCCCACTAGAAATCCTTGGCCACTGAAGAAAAGTCCGTCTAAGCCAGATGTAATGAGGTGAAAAGCAAGCGCAAGGATAATGGCTGGCATCGTTACTATATTCAGTATTTTCCTGCTGCGAAGATCTGTTAAGGTGGAGATTAATAGGATGAGGATGATTGCTAGGTTTGTCATATGGATTCTCCTTTCGTTATTAAAGTATAGCCCTGCTGTACAGCAGGGCTAATGATTATAATTGATTAAGTAGTAGTAGGTGGTGTTCCTACACCAGTTAGCTTTGTTACTATTTCATTAAAGACTGCTGCTAGTTGTTCACCCATTGTTACCAACAGGGTCACTACTGCAACTGCAATCAACCCAACCAACAATCCATACTCCGTTAATGCTTGCCCTTCTTCTTCCTTGAAAAGTCTGATAAAATGATTCATATAAAATTCCTCCTAAGTATTTTTGTTCTCTTTAAAGAACTTAAGTGAATTATATACAGAACATTTTTATTTGCAAACCTTCAAATTAGTCCGTTTGAACTATATAAAGAACGTTTTACTTTGATTTTCGTTCGTTATCTCGTTTATTCTTACAATTTAGTTTTTTATTTAGAACAATTAATTCATTATAATGAACGAAAGGAAAGAAGAGGAGTGGAAGCTTTGGAAATCAGTTTACCGTTTGAAATAAAGATAGCTGATAGTTATTGGGCAAGATTAAAAGGACTTCTGTTTCATAAGAAGCCTTTTACGAATGAAGGTCTTTTAATTACACAGTGTAAGTCCGTTCACATGTTTTTTATGCGGTTTCCAATCGATGTAGTATTTCTTGATCATTCAAACAACGTAGTGAGAGCAATTCCGAATTTAAAACCATGGAAAGTAGTTCCGCCAGTATCTAATGCTGATTCAGCACTTGAGCTGCCTACTGGTACGATAGTGAAGAACCACATTACAGAAGGAGATACCATAAAGTTGTAATCGTAATATCCAGAAGTCGACTTTTTCACAGTCGGCTCTTTTTATTTTTTAGAAAATGGCATCACTCTCCCTCTTTACAATTAAACAGATCATCGTTAAGATAAAGATAGAAAAACTGCATATTAACCTTTCACTAGGGGAGCTGTTAAATCGGCTGAGAAGAACTGTTTTGTTCTGACCCTTTGCACCCGAACTAGGTAATACTAGCGTGGGGAAGTGTGGTCGAAGCGTGTATATTATATTTTGACAATACATACTAACAGACTGCATTCCACGGGGATGCAGTTTTTTGTTTATATTTTTTTAGCTACAAACAACAAGGAGGAATTTTGTATGACAAATCAGCATTGTTCAACTTCAGGTATTGCAGGCTGCAGCTTTTCGATTCATCCAATGAGTGACAATTTTATCGAGGTTATTACAGGGGCACTCAAAAATGTGGACACCTCAAAAGTTTGGATGGAAACAGATGATGTGACAACAACAGTTAGAGGAAGATTACCCCATGTTTTTGACGTAACAAAGGCTATTTTTATTCATGCTGCGAGAACCGGTGAGCACGTTGCATTCGAAGGAACTTATTCACTGGGTTGTCCAGGTGACTCAGCTGGAGATGTTTATTTGGCAGAAGATGATGTTACCGTTAATCATGTACAAGTGAAAGACATTAAACAGTCCGTTGCGGCTAAGTTCTCTTTATACCCACTTGGTGGCGGGAATTATATGGATGTAATTATGGAGCAAATTGAAGCGATGAAAGAACATGTAGATGTTTCCCATGCGCATTATGCCACCAGACTTGATGGTGAATCTATTAAAATATTCGATGGATTGGAACAGGTTTTTAATGCAACGGTTGATGGAGGATCGAGTCATACCGTAATGACAGTATCTGTTTCAGCAAACAGCCCATCCCACAAAGGAGGAGATCAGGATGAGTAGATGGCGTTTCAAGGAAATAGTTGTCATGTCCGCACTTGCTGTTGTATTCGGAGTTGTTTATCTAGCTTTTCTCCCGGTTGGAAAGGTACTTGTTGGCTTTTTCGGGCCAATTGGATATGATCTGATATTTGGAATCTGGTTTATTGTTTCGATTATTGCAGCATACATTATTCGCAAACCAGGAGCTGCCTTTATGTCTGAAACGATTGCAGCTATGGTCGAAGTGTTACTCGGTAGTGCAGTTGGTCCAATGTTGATTCTATCCGGGATGGTTCAAGGGTTAGGAGCAGAATCGGCATTTGCAATGACACGCTGGAAGAATTATTCGACATGGGTGCTAATGGCTTCAGGTGCTGGTGCAGCTATCTTCAGTTTTGTATATGGCTACTTCTTAAGTGGATTCGCAGCACTCTCCACACCTTATGTTGCAGGCATGTTTGCTGCACGAATCATAAGCGGAGCACTAATCGCCGGGTTACTTGGAAAAGCATTGAGCGATAGTTTAGCACAAACAGGTGTCTTATCCAGTTATGCTTTGGGTAAAGAACATCGAAAGAAACGGGTAGCATGAGTAACAGCTTACTAAGTGTTGAACAGCTGTCCTTACGTTTTGAAACGCATTTGAATCAAGACACCTTATCAAATGTCAGCTTCGAATTAAACCAAAGCGAAGCACTTCTATTATTGGGTCCAAGCGGATGTGGAAAAAGCACGTTAACATTTTGTCTAAACGGTTTGTACCCGCGTGAACTGGATGGAACAATGACTGGAAATATTTTTATCAATGGTAAGAATACAACAGACTACAAGCCTGGTGAGCTTAGTCGCCATGTAGGTGTTGTATTTCAAGACCCAGAAACACAGTTCTGTATGCTGACAGTTGAAGATGAAATTGCATTTGGCCTGGAAAATATCCAAATTCCTCATCACCAGATGGAGGACAAGATAGACAAGGCATTATCGCTTGTAAATTTGGCAACCTATAAGAAGTCAACTATCGCTTCCCTTTCTGGGGGACAAAAGCAAAAACTGGCCTTAGCTTGTATTCTGGTAATGGAACCCGAATTACTTATTTTAGATGAGCCTACAGCTAATTTGGATCCGGTTGCAACAAGGGACTTAATAGAAACTATTCAAACCCTTAAGCTGCAAAACGAATTTGCCCTTCTAGTCATTGAACACCAACTCGATGGGTGGATGGATTTGTTCGACCGCAGTCTTTTACTTAACAGATCTGGAAAAGTTTTCTATGATGGCTCACTGCGGACTGGAATTAAGGAAATTTTACCAACAATGAATGATCAAGGAATCTGGCTGCCAAAGGTTACACAATATGTGCTGAACCAGGGAAGTAATTCAGGCAATCTTATCCCGCTAACCATCAATGAATTTGCCAATCAAATCGATCAATGGCAGTCGATAAATTGGGGGTACCAACCAATATCATCTATTAAAGAAACCCCGGATGTTTTTTTAAAAGCTGAGCATCTATCCTTGTTGAAAAAAAAGCAGGAAATCATTCAGGATGTCTCCTTAAGTTTTTACACAGGTGAGTTTGTTGCAATTGCAGGTGAAAACGGAAGTGGCAAAACGTCCCTTTCCAGAATCTTGGCGGGTATCCAGAAACCTGCAACAGGAAACATTCAGGTTAGCGGAAAAGCACTGGAAAATTGGAAAGAAGCATATTTACGTGATGAAATAGGCTATGTATTTCAAAATCCGGAACATCAATTTGTGACGAACGCTGTGTTTGATGAAGTAGCATTCAGTCTGCAAATGAAAGGGTTGGATGATAAAGAAATTCATGGAAAAGTAACATCTATCCTTACGACATGTGGATTATCGAATCTTGAGAACGAACATCCATATACCTTGAGCCAGGGACAAAAACGGCGTCTAAGTGTAGCAACCATGATTATTGATGACCAGCGCATGCTCCTGTTAGATGAACCAACCTTTGGTCAGGATGCCCATTCAACCGAAGAGTTAATGAATCTGCTTAACAAGCGCAATCGGCAAGGAACTACCATTGTAATGATCACGCATGATATGGAGCTTGTGCACCATTATGCGAATCGGGTAATTGTCATGAACCAAGGAGCGATTGTCGCTGACTGTCAACCAGACAAATTGTGGAAACAGCCGCTATCGACATTACAAGAATGGCAGCTTGAAAGACCAATTCAGGTACAGCTCCAGCAAATTTATGAAAAGGAAGCCAGCAATTATGTTTCTACACCATCTTAACCCAAATATAAAAGCAATCACGATTATTATACTGGTAATTCTATTGGCGTTAGTATTTGATCCAATTACTCCATTTTTATTTATGGTCTTCACTATTGCAGTAACATTCATTGGCGGAAAAATAAACTGGAAAAAATATTGCCTCTATTTTCTGCCCTTTTCTATTATTGCCTTTGGGATGCTATGGACAACAATTGTTTTTGCAGATACACCTAAAAACCCAGATGAAGTGATAAGAATACTTGGAATGACTTTTCCAGAAGAATCCTTAATAACAGCACTAGCACTCTCTTTACGTGTTCTGAGTGTTGCTTCATTATCATTACTATTTATTTTTACGACAAACATCGTCGATTTTATATTAAGCCTTATCCAGCAATTAAAACTGCCACCCAAAATTGCCTATGGCGTGTTGGCAGGGTATCGGTTTTTACCAATGATGAAAGACGAATTAGTGATTATCCATTCGGCTCATCGAGTGCGCGGATTTGATCATGCAAAAACGATTAGAGGAAAATGGAATCAATACAAAAAGTTCTCCATACCACTGCTGGCCAGCGCTATCAGGAAAGCCGAACGTACTGCCATGGCCATGGAATCAAAAGGTTTTACAGGGGATAAAAACAGAACCTTTTATCGGCTGTTTTCCACCTCCGCAAAGGATTGGATCTTTCTGATTTTTATGGTTATCACCTTATTATCAGTTGCGTACATTTCATGGTATCTAGGTTATTTCAAATGGTACAGCGGTGAGCTCTAAAGGGACAATTTTTCCCATGAACGTTGTATAATTCCCAAGGGTTTCCCGCACAAATTTCAGCAGTCGATTTTCTTCAAAATCGGCTCTTTTTCATACCTATTTCCAAACATCTCATGGTAAATTTCATGATTTTGGTAAAAATGAATGATATGATATGAAAAAAGTGTTCGATGAAGGAGGAACAGCATAGTGGAGGAATTGGATTTACACCATATATTTTCACTTGCTCTTATACTAGTCATGATTGCAGCGGGGATTACCGCTATTGCCATGAAATTTAATAAACCCTATCCGATTGCGCTTGTTATTATCGGGGCAATTATCGGCCTGATTAATATCCCTGTCCTTGAGCCTTTGAAGGGATTTATAACGGAAGGTGAGGTTTTTAATTTTGCCGTTATTACGCTGTTCTTACCTGCTTTACTAGGGGAAGCTGCATTAAAGATCCCTTTTTCCCATCTCTACGATAATAAAAAACCTATTATCATGCTCGCTTTTGGGGGAACTTTTTTATCATTTATCGTTATCGGCTTTTCTTCCATGTGGCTGTTGCAATTCTCCATCCCTGCTGCCTTCGTGTTCGCAGCTGTGATGAGCGCTACGGACCCTGTCAGTGTGTTATCGATATTTAAAAACCTCGGTGTTAATAAGCGACTTTCTACTATTATTGAAGGAGAAAGTTTATTTAATGATGGGTTAGCAGTTGTGTTATTCAACATCTCTGCATTCTCGCTAATAACCTATGCTGGAATGGGGATAGAAGGCGCCGGTTTAGGTGTATGGGAATTTGTAAAAGTTGTTGCGCTAGGCGTCATCATTGGTGGAGCATCAGGCTACATTGTATCAAGGATTACGAGGTACTTTGACGATTATCCTTTGGAGATTATCTTCAGTATTGTTCTCTTTTACGGAGTCTTTTTGCTGGCGGAGACTATTCATGCATCAGGGGTAATTGCAGTTGTTGTTGCTGCATTGATTTTAGGAAATTACGGAGCAAAAATCGGGATGAGCCCAACGACAAAGTTAAATATCAGCAACTTCTGGGATGTTGTAACATTGCTTGCAAACTCCCTGGTATTTTTAATGGTTGGACTTGAAATCACCATAATTGATGTAACAGATATGTGGGGACTAATCTTCCTCGCTATTATAATTGTCCTTGTTGGACGAACTGTCGCTGTTTACGCGGGCTTATTTTTCACAAAAACTGTCCCGCTAACCTGGAAGCATACGTTGACGTGGGGAGGATTAAAAGGTTCCTTATCAATTGCGCTTGTACTCAGTCTGCCAAGAGACTTTGAAGGGCGTGAGGAGATTTTAATTTTAGCCTTTAGTGTGGTGTTATTTTCATTAGTGCTTCAGGGGCTTACGATACAGCCATTGCTAGCCTGGCTTGGCGTTGACAAAAAAGATGACGGCTACGATGAGTATGAAGCATTACTGGCACAGGCTTACCGTTATGAAAAAGGAATTGAGGAAGTTAAAAGGGTTAAAAAGAACCTGCGGATAACCGATACTGTAACAGATGAAATTATCGGTGAGTACCAGGAAAATCTTGATTCTTTACAGAGCAAAATTGAACAACTCATCCAGAATCACCCTGAATTACGAGAAAAACAGATCAATACACTTGAACGCCATTCTCTATACGCACAGCACGAAGCTGTTGAGCGACTGGCTAAAGAAGATATCATTTCCCCTGAAATTGCTGATCAGGTAGTTGAGCAAATCATGAACCAACTGGCAGAATTGGAAAGTGAACACTAATTTTGATAGTAGAATACCTGACTTATCGTTAAAGGTATTTTATGAAAGCAGCGAATTCTATTTTACTAACTGGGAAAAGAGGAGTAATCGAAGGTAATCAAGAATAATATATAGAGTTACCATATAAGGATGTGAGTTTATTGAAAAAGTATGGCTTACCTGTACTCATCCTATTAATGAGTATACTCTATATATTTTTCATTTCTGATCAAGTTCTCTTCAAGTTAATCCCTATGTTACTAATTATTTATCATGCCTATCTGCAAATCCCATCCAAAAAATCATTTACGCATTGGCTAGTCTTGATAGGTTTATTTTTCTGTATGCTTGGGGACGGATTGTTAGGGAAATGGTTTGTTATCGGGCTGACCGCTTTTCTTATCGGTCACCTCTTTTATATGGCCGCTTTTTTCAGCTGCTGGAAATTCTCTAAAATCAGGTTTGGCACATTTATACTGATAATATTGTATGGCCTATTAATTGGCACAAAATTAATGGACGGACTTGTTACACAGGGGAACGACGCCTTAATGGGGCCTGTTCTGTTTTACCTGATTGTAATCTCTTTAATGGCTTGGGCCGCTATAATGACTAGGAATAAATGGGCAATTATAGGCAGTCTATTATTTGTTGTATCCGACTCGATTCTTGCTTGGAACATGTTTATATCGGATATCACTTTTTCAAGATTGTTTATTATGACGACGTATTACGGAGCGCAATTCCTGATTGCTCAAAGTATCGGCAATCTAAAAACTGACTTATAATGGAAAATCACGCTATAAGTCAGTCCTTTTTTATTTCAATTCTCTTGCTACTGCACGGCCTGCTTCACGTCCAGTGAATAAACATCCACCTAAGAATGTTCCCTCAAGTGCGCGGTAGCCGTGTAATCCGCCACCACCAAATCCAGCAACCTCGCCTGCAGCGTATAGGCCGGGAATCCCTTCACCTGATTCATTCAAAACTTGGCCAGACAAATTGGTTTGCAGACCGCCTAATGTTTTTCGGCTAAGTATATTTAATCGAACCGCAATCAGTGGACCGCTTTTCTTATTCAATAACTTGTGTGGAGAAGCAACTCGAATGAGTTTGTCCCCCAAGTATTTACGTGCTCCTCGAATAGCTGTTATCTGTAAATCTTTCGTGAATTTATTGTCCATTTCGCGGTCACGTGCTTGGACCTGCCGTTTAATGTGATCAATATCCAAAAGCTTTTCACCTGTCAGCTTGTTCATGCCAACTACTAAATTTTCGATATTCTCGGCAACAACGAAATCCTCACCTTTGTCCATAAATGCCTTTACAGGAGACGTTGGACCAGGTAACACCCTACTCAATACTTTTTTAATACTTTTTCCTGTTAAATCAGGATTCTGTTCGGAGCCTGACAAAGCAAATTCACGCTCAATTATTTTCTGTGTCAAAATAAACCAGGAATAGCTGTACCCTGTTTTTTGAATCGTGTCTAAGGTCCCTAGTGTATCAAAACCTGGAAAATTGGGTGCTGGGAATCTTTTTCCGGTAGCATCCAGCCATAATGATGATGGACCAGGCAGAATACGTATCCCGTGTTTATTCCATACCGGGTTCCAATTTTTAATCCCCTCTGTGTAGTGCCACATGCGGTCACGGTTCACAACTCTTCCACCGGCATCTTCTGTAATAGAAAGCATACGCCCATCAACATGTGCCGGCACACCAGATATCATATTTTCAGGTGGTTTACCTAATCGATCAGGCCAATTTTTCCGGACTAAATCAAAGTTGGCACCGATTCCGCCACTGGTCACCATCACAGCCTTGGCGTCATATTCAAAATCATCTATGACGTCACGATTACTTTCCTCACCTCGCCCTGCAGAACTCGGAGCAAGAACAGCACCTCCTGCACCAACAATAGCCCCATTACTCGTAACAAGACTATCCACTCGATGGCGGGGCATGTACGCGACAAGCCCATTTTTCATGTGCTCACGAACGCGTCGTTCAAAAGGAGCGACTATTCCAGGACCTGTTCCCCACACAATATGAAAGCGCGGCACCGAATTGCCATGCCCTTCAGCATCATATCCACCACGTTCAGCCCAGCCAACTACCGGAAAAAACTTTACACCCATTTCACGAAGCCATGCGCGCTTTTCGCCAGCTGCAAAGTTCATATACGCTTCAGCCCATTTTCGTCCCCAGTAGTCTTCATCATCTTCTCTATCAAACCCTGCAGTTCCAAGCCAGTCCTGCCAGGCAAGTTCTTTGGAATCTTTCACTCTCATTCGACGCTGTTCTGGAGAATCTACCAAAAACAAACCACCAAACGACCACCAGGCCTGTCCTCCAAAGGATGCTTCCGGCTCCTGGTCAAGCAACAGCACTTTTTTGCCAGCGTCTGCTATCTCTGCAGTAGCTACTAAACCAGCGAGACCTGCTCCAACAACTATTACATCATATTCCACTACTATATCTTCCTCTCAACATCATATTATCCTTAACATTATTTTAAATTTTTTAAAAAGTCAATATCCTAAAGCGAGACTTTTAACTCATTGCATTATACTAGATTAATCCTTATGGCCTATGTTTACATTAGGCCTTTTCACCCTTTATTTGTCATAATATGTTTATAATATTTACAATATTCTATTATGAATATATTATTAAATTGGTGTTACAATTTTTTTACTATTTAGGAAAGTTTGGAAGGAGGCCTTACATAACGGATTGACAGAAAATTTACTAAATTAAAATACTTAGGAGGCTTTTTCATCATATGAAGAAGAAGGGACTAATTCTCTCAACAACGTTAGCACTTTCACTAGGTCTTGGAACAGTTAGTGCTGACTCAACAACTACAAATGAAATCGGATCTAATCTATCTACTAAAATACAATCATCACAGGGATCATCGTTTGATCCGGGTATGGCTAATGATGAGAAGTTAATCAAGATGCTGAAAGAAAATGGAACCATCGCTAAAGATGCATCAGCAGCGGAATCTCAGAAGGCGTTACAAAAATACTTAAAGAATAAAGCAAATAGTGCTAATAACACGAAAGATGAACTGCCAGCTGGTCTGGATGGCAAAGTAAAAGATTCAAAGAATAATAACAGCAATCCTCTTACAAGTGGAAATGGTAACAAATTAGGACAAGCTAAACAGGGTGAGGTTGATTCTGTCGAAGAGGAAAGCTATGACGGGGAAGTTCGTAAAGACAAAGTTCTAGTACTTTCAATTGAATTTCCTGATTACGAAAAGAGTTCCATTACACCAGGGGAAACAGATATGTGGTATGAGAATTACCCAACACAGCATTTCCAGGACATGATCTTTGGTGAAAACGGATATGAAGGCCCTAACGGGGAAAACTTCACTTCTATGAAGCAATATTATGAACAACAATCAGGCGGAAGCTACACTGTAGAAGGTAATGTAGCAGGCTGGTATACAGCTGAACATCCTGCAGCCTACTATGGCGGAAATGTTCCTGCTCCTGATGGCAGTGATGCTCGTCCACGTGAGTTGGTTTATGAGGCTCTTACAAAGGCTGCTCAAGATGAAAGCATTGATTTAAGTGAATATGATGTTTGGGATCGCGCTGATTATGATGGTGATGGTGTAAAAGCTGAGCCAGACGGAATTATTGACCATCTGATGGTTATCCATGCTGGTGTTGGTGAAGAAGCTGGTGGCGGTTCACTTGGTGGCGACGCAATCTGGTCTCACCGCTGGAACCTTGGCCAGTTAACTGCAGTACCTGATGCCACATCTGATAGTGATCGTTTCGGTGGGTTACTAGCTGCCTATGATTACACAATTGAACCTGAAGATGGCGCTGCTGGTGTATTTGCCCATGAATATGGACATGACTTAGGTCTGCCTGATGAATATGACACTATTTACAGTGGTGCAGGTGAACCTGTATCTTATTGGTCACTTATGGCAAGCGGCAGCTGGGCAGGTGATGTACCTGGAACAGAACCTCCTGGAATGAGTCCATTCGCAAAAGAAATGCTGCAAGCTAATCATGGTGGCAACTGGTTAAGCGGATCTACAATTCATTCGGATGAAGTCACATCCGAGGGTACTACTGCTCTTCTAGATGAGGCGGTAACAAAAGGTACCAACAATGATGCAGTTCGCGTCAACCTGCCAAAAAAATTAAATGTGTTGAACACACCTGCTGAAGGTGAGTTCGAATACTATGGTGGCAAAGGTAATGAAGTTGACCATAAGATGACAACAACGGTTGATTTAACTGGGGCAACAAATGCAACATTAGACTTTGATGCTTGGTATAATATTGAGCAAAATTGGGATTATGCAATGGCTCAGGTTTCAACAGATGGTGGCGATACTTGGGAATCACTATCAAGTGAACGAACTACTTCAACATTAGCTGAAGGTGGATATCCTGCAATAGAAGAAAACCTTCCTGGTTACACTGGTTCAAGTGACGGTTGGGTACATGAAACAATCGATATAAGCCAGTACGCTGGACAGGAAATTCAGCTTCAATTCCGTTCCATGTCAGACTGGGCTACAAATCTTGATGGATTCTTTGCGGATAATGTAACCGTGACAGCCGATGGAAGCGAAGTATTTTCTGACGGTGCTGAAGCAGAAACTCAATTTGATTTAAATGGATTCGTTAAGCATGATGGTAAGTATAATACAGACCACTACTACCTGCTTGAATGGAGATCACACAACGGTGTGGATGAAGGTTTAGCTAACATCCGCCGTGGAGCAAGCCTAATGAGCTATGATCAAGGACTAGTTGTATGGTATGTCGATGAATCCTACGATAACAACTGGACTGGCAGACACCCTGGTGATGGATTCCTTGGTGTTGTTGATGCAGACCAACATGCTAATTACTGGAGTGATGGGGCAGTTGGGGCTACCCGTTATCAATTAAACGATGCGGCATTCAGCCTTGATAAAAGCAGTAAAATGTTCTTGGATTACACGGACTTACTCGGTGTAACGCTAAAAGACAACTACACAAAACGTACACCATTATTCGATGACAGTTCAGACTGGAGCAATCCTGGTCTTGTAGATGCTGGACGTAATGTTCCGGAATACGGATTGAAATTCCGTGTAACTGGTCAAAGTGACGATGGTACTGTTGGTAAAGTATTAATCTCTAAATAATCATTATTTAAACCTACCTTTATACTAAGGGTAGGTTTTTTTATGCAGTTAATAAACCACTAGCTATCATGAAAATGATTTTTCATATTGCAAATTTAGGTTAGAGAGGCAAAAAGTATAAATCGTTTCTTCCAGAAAAATATCCTGAATCAACCTGTTCCTACCTTGTCGATTTAAAGTACAAAAAGTTAAAATTCCGGGGTGAATTCATACATATTAGCACTTCTTTTGTCGTAACCTGTTTTTAATATTTACAATTTTCAATTACCACTATATCATTAAAATGTTCTATGATTTTTTACTATTTTTTACAGTAAAGGAGGCTCCATTATACGTCATAATAGATTCGCAGAAAAACCAACAATACTTTAGGAGGCGTTTCATGAGTAGGAAAAAGGGATTAATACTTACAACAACATTAGCATTATCGTTAGGTTTTGGTACAGTAAGTGCTGGATCAGTATCAACAGTAAATCTTGGCTCTGAATTATCTTCTAAACTGGCATCACAAGGATCAACCTTTGATGCTGGAATAGCTAATGATGAGAAATTAATAGAAATGCTTAAAAAGAACGGCACCCTTGCGAATGACGCTTCACCTGCAGAAGCGCAAAAGGCTTTGAAAAAATATTTGCAAGCAAAAGCTAACAGTGCCGGTAAGTCACAAAATAATCTGCCAAATAAAATCGATGCTAATATTAAGGACTCACAAAGCAAAAACAACAATTCGCTTACAAATGGGGAAGGTAATAAATTAGGACAAGCTAAGAAAAACAAAGTAGAATCTGTTAAGGAAGAAGGATATAACGGTGAAGTTCGTGAAGACAAGGTTTTAGTACTTGCAATTGATTTTCCAGACTATGAGGCAAGTTCTATTACCAAATCGGAAACAGATATGTGGTATGAAAACTATCCAAATGAACATTTTCAGGATATGATCTTTGGTGAAAATGGCTATGAAGGACCAAACGGGGGAAATCTAGTCTCCATGAAACAATATTATGAAGCACAATCTGGTGGAAGTTACACTGTTGATGGTACTGTAGCTGGCTGGTATACAGCTGAACATCCAGCAGCCTACTATGGTGAAAATGTCCCGGCACCGGACGGTAATGATGCTGCCGCTGCCTCTCTAGTCTATGAAGCACTAGCTAAAGCTGGAGCAGACGACAGTATTGATTTAAGCGAATACGATGTTTGGGATCGTGATGATTATGATGGTGACGGTGTTAAAGCTGAGCCAGATGGGATTATTGACCATTTAATGGTTATCCATGCTGGTGTGGGTGAAGAAGCTGGTGGTGGATCACTTGGGGGCGACGCAATCTGGTCACACCGTTCATCGCTTGGCTTAGTTGCAGTCCCTGGCGCTTCATCTGACAGCGATCGATTTGGTGGTCTATTAGGTGCTGATGATTACACTATTGAACCAGAAGACGGAGCAGCTGGTGTTTTCGCACATGAATACGGCCACGACCTAGGACTTCCTGATGAATATGACACTATATATAGTGGTGCAGGTGAAGCTGTTTCTTACTGGTCACTTATGGCAGGCGGAAGCTGGGCAGGAGATATTCCTGGAACAGAGCCTCCCGGAATCAGTCCATTTTCCAGACAAATGCTACAAACCTTGCATGGTGGAAATTGGTTAAGTGGAACAACACTTGACGGATCAGAGGTAACAAACGAGGGTACTTCTGTCCTTCTTGATGAGGCAGTAACAAAAGGAACCAACAATGACGCAGTTCGTGTTGATTTACCAGACAAACTAAATAAATTAAATACACCTAAAACGGGTGACTTTGAGTACTATGGTGGCCGAGGTGATGAAGTTGACCACAAAATGGTAAAAACTGTGGACTTAACTGGAGCAACAGATGCTACACTTGATTTTGATACTTGGTATGATATCGAGACAGATTGGGATTATGCAATGGTTCAGGTATCAACAGATGATGGGCAAACTTGGACTTCATTATCAAGTGATCGCACAAGTTCTACACTAGCTGCAGGCGGATATCCAGCAATAAAAGAAAACTTGCCAGGTTACACTGGTTCGAGTGATGGATGGGTTCATGAATCAATTGACTTAAGCGAATATGCTGGTCAGGAAATTAAATTGCAATTCCGTTCTATGACTGACTGGGCTACTAACATGACTGGATTCTTTACAGACAATGTAACAGTGACTGCAGATGGTAATGAAGTCTTCTTTGATGGTGCAGAAGCAGATCCATCATTTACGTTAGACGGCTTTGAGAAGCATGATGGTACGTATACAACGAATCAATATTACTTGCTTGAATGGAGATCACACAACGGTGTTGATGAAGGACTTGCACACATTCGACGTGGAGCTAGCCTAATGAGCTTTGATGAAGGGTTGGTTGTTTGGTATGTAGATGAGTCATACAACAACAACTGGACAGGAGCACACCCTGGTGAAGGGTTTCTAGGTGTCGTTGATGCAGATCAACACGCCCTGAGTTGGAGTGATAAAGCTGTTGCCTCAACACGTTATCAGGTTCATGATGCAGCATTCAGTTTAGACAAGACTGCTAAAATGTTCCTTGACTATCCTGGGCAATTCACGCTAAAAGACAACTACACAAAACGCACCCCATTATTCGATGACAGTTCAGACTGGAGCAATCCTGGTCTTGTAGATGCTGGACGTAATGTTCCGGAATACGGATTGAAATTCCGTGTAACTGGTCAAAGTGACGATGGTACTGTTGGTAAAGTATTAATTTCTAAATAACATTATATAAGCCTACCTTTAGCAAAACTAAAGGTAGGCTCTTTCATTTTTTGCAAATAACTAACCCAAGCGGCATTTTTTCTGTTGTGTTAAAGTCTGCCGGCTTGATTAACGCGCCTTTTTGAAAATAGAATTCCTTGGTTGTATACGTCGGAAATAAGTTTCTAAATTCATCTACCCTTAACTGATGGACGTGAAATGGTGAATCATATGTTCAATCAACAATTCGTTGGTGATTTTCATCTTTTCGGGAATAACGCGTTCTCCAGTATCCTTTAACATCATATTCACCGCTTAATTATAGTTTGTACACTTATCTTAACATAACCCTATTTTTTACATTGACTTTAACTTGTCTTTCTGAGGCTTTCTTGCTGTTAAAGCACAGATTAGCCCAATTATTGGAAAGGTCAGTGATGCAAGCAAAACAGGTGTATAGTTATGGAATATATCAAAGCCTGCACCAAACGGCAGTGGTCCTAGAGATGATCCTAGTACCACCATTGTCATCCCAACACCGTTTATGCTGCCAATATATTTCCTGCCAAAAAAGTCTGGCCAGACAACATTCATTCCAATTCGCTCAATCCCATTTGCTATACCCCAAATTGATCCAAATAAAATAGCCATAAGAAGTGATCAGAAGCAATAACTTGAACTACCCGCCACTTATCAGCCTTACGGTCTGATTGAAGTGGGGGATTCCTAAGAATACAGGCGTAACCGCCCATTATGGATTAGGCTATCCCCGCAGTTCCTGCGGTTAGAAGTCTTATTGCTTCGTTTTTAAGATTTAATCCTGCGTTGATATCCCGATGGTGGTGTGCACCACATACACAGGTCCACTCACGCACACGCAGGTCTTTAACGTCTTTGTTTTGATAGCCGTAACTCGAACACAGCTGCGAACTGGGAAATGTTTTACTCACTTCCACAACAGTCTTGCCGTACCATTTAGCTTTATATGTCAACATGACCTTGAATTGATACCAGGAAACATCAGCAATGGATGGAGCGTTTTTCTTGTTTTTCATCATATTCGATACCTGCAGACGCTCGATTCCAATCACATCGTGGTTTTTAATGATAGCGGTAGAGGTCTTATGCAGGAAATCTTCGCGCTTGTTTGCGATTTTCTCATGAATGCGGGCTATTTTGA
>JBDNGJ010000188.1:0-79182 GCA_041689365.1 Virgibacillus sp. | reverse complement strand
TTGGTGGTGGAGCAACAGTTGCAGCACAGATTCGCCGTGTTGACAAGGAATCGGAAATCATACTCTTTGATAAAGGAAATTATGTAGCCTTCTCTAACTGTGGAATGCCTTATTACATTGGTGGTACCGTTGATGAACGTGATGATTTACTGGTGGATAATCATGATTTTGCCAAAAAATACAATATAAATCTCAAAACAGACTCAGAGGTTATTTCCATCAATCGTGAACAAAAGCAAATTGAATATAAATATAATGGAGAAATCCTATACGAAACCTTCAACAAGCTGATCCTTTCACCTGGTGCTTCCGCTATAGAACCCGACCTAAAAGGATTAAATCCTGAACAAACATTTACATTGCACACCATTCCAGATATGGACGATATCTATGCATTTATTAATGAAAACAAACCACGCACTTGTGCGATTATAGGTGCCGGTTTCGTAGGTCTTGAAATGGTAGAAAACCTAAAAGCATTAAACATAGATTGTACTGTTGTTGACCGTTCCAAACAAGTAATGAAACTGGTCGACGAAGACATGGCCGGAATTATCCAAGATCATTTAAAAGCTAAAGGCGTTAATCTTATCTTGGAGGATGGCCTCGATTCATTTTCCAATAGTGGATCAACTCTGCAATTAAGCAGTGGAAAAAGTATTCAAGCTGACATGACTATTCTGGCCGTTGGGATTAAACCGAACACCAAACTCGCTGAGGCCAGTTCTCTGGATATTGGTGAAACTGGGGCAATAAAAGTAAATGAATACATGCAAACAAATGACCCTAATATATATGCCTTAGGCGATGTGGTTGAAACGAAGGACTATTTGACTGACACACCTCGCCATGTAGCATTAGCATGGCCAGCACACCGACAGGCTTTTATTATCGCGAACCATCTGCAGGACAATGATTTGCCCTATAAAGGGACACAAGGTTCAGCTATTTTTAAAGTTTTTGATTTGAGTGTTGCAATATCCGGATACAGTAGTAATGTACTTAATAAACTGGCAATCCCTTTTAAAGAAGTAACCCATGAATCATTATCACATGCAGGTTATTATCCTGGTGCCGAGAAAGTTAGCATGAAAATACTTTTTGATGAAAATAACGGTCGAATTCTTGGAGCACAAGTCATCGGCGAGGACGGAGTTGATAAACGTCTAGCCGTTATTGCCACAGCGATGAAAGGGAAAATATCTGTTGCAGACTTGGCAGAACTTGAACTTGGATACGCACCACCATACTCATCACCAAAAGACCCTATAAATATCATTGGGTACAAAGCAGGTAGTATACTAGATAAATAAAAAGTTAAGCACCAGGAAAAATCCTGGTGCTTTTGAATATTAGTTATTTTATTTGTTTGCTTTTTCTTTTGCATTTTCTAGTTTCTCTTGTATCTTTTCAGCTTTTTTCTCGGCTTTTTCTTGTGCCTTCTCAGCCTTTTTCTCGGCCTTTTCCTCCGCCTTTTCTAATTTCTTAGCTGCTTTCTCCTGTTTCTTTTCGGATTTCTTGGCAACTTTTTCTTCTGCCTTTGCAGCTTTCTCCTGAGCTTTTTCTAATTTCTTGGCCGCCTTTTCTTCTGCCTTTTCGGCTTTCTCTTGAGCCTTTTCTAATTTTTCAGCTGCTTTTTCTTCTGCTTTTGCTAACTTCTCAGCAGCTTTATCTGTTTCACTTTCGTCGTTTTCAACCTCAGATGCTACCACTGTTAACTCGGATTCATCCTCATTTGCTGATTCTTCTTCATCTGCTTCAGGCTCAGTTGTTTCCTCTTCTGTTTCCTCATCTGACTCTTCCGTATTACCAGCACGTTTTTCAATTTTTTCTGCTAGTTTTGCAAACGATTTTTGAATGTTTTTCATAATTGCAGCCTGTGCATTCGGATTATCGATTTTTGCTAGTACAGCTGATAAAGCATCAATGTTATTTGCAAGATTAATTCTTACTTTATCTGTTTCGTCAGCTGTGTCATCTTCAGCGACGGCTTCATCTGTTTTCGTAGTACCATCCTTAGATTGTGTTCCGTCTTCTTCTGTTGTGTTATTCTCTTCAGTTGCCGTACCTTCTTCTGAATCTGATTCTGCATCAGTCTCACCATCAGTAGTCTCATTGGAATCTTCAGAGCCATCAAGCATTTCCTCTGCCTCTTGTTGTGTTGCTACAGCCTTTTTCAGAAGAGCAGTTGCTTCCTCTGTTTTGCCAGCGTTAATAAGTTCATTTGCTTCAGCAATTCGCTCTGCAGCAAACTCAGCTAGTAATTGGCTTTCCTTATAATCATCAAGTGTAATCGCTAATTGGATGTTCTCTTTTACAGTTTTAATAAAATAGAAGAAGTCCCCTGGAATTAGGTTTGGAGCATAAGCTTCCTCTTCACTTCCCTCTTTATCTTCATTGGTACCTTCCTCGTTGGTACCTTCTTCCGTCTCACTTTCTGTCTCTTTAACAGTTAGTTCGTCGACACTCGCAGACACCACACCAGGTCCTGCTGTTAATGCGAATGTTGCAACCAGCATTGCACTTACAACAATTTTAATAAATTTTTCGGATAATTGCATAAAACTATTCCTCCTTTTTAAACTTATTACATATTTCGAGATAATATAGGAGTTTATGTATGTTTCTGTAACCTTTTTGTAAAAACACTGAAATATACCTACTATAAACTATGTATAAAGTCCCATTTAAGAGAAATAAAAAACTCCCGAAAGCACAAACCTTCAGGAGTAATTTCTATAGATCTTCTTCAAATCGATAAACCAATCTATATTTATCTTCATCTAAAACTTCACTTACATGAACGCGTACACCATGACCGAATACTATTTCATTTTCTGTCATTGCAACAATCATTGCCTTTGTATTCGTTTGATTGTCCAGATAAATGTCACCCACAACAGGCTTCATCTCACTATCTTTTTCTGCCAGAAACTCCGGAGATTCATCTTCTCGCTGTTGTTCTTCAGATACAAGCGCCTTATCATAATATGATATATCTTCACTATCCTCCGCTTTACCTGATACCATAACAACATATTCACTATGTTTAACCCCATTATCTCTAGTAGTAACAACATTCCCATCTTCAACGTTATCGACTTTTTCAATCTCATTTAGTGCGTAATGATCGAGAAAATCCGGGGCAGGTTTAATAATTAAAATATAATCACCCGGTTCAGGCTTTTTATTTTGATCAACTGTGTACCGTTTACCATAAAAAATAAACGTATCCTTATGTTTTGGTTTATACGGATGTATTTCGCTCGCTTTTGATAGTATCTGCTGCATATCTTTTAAACGATATAAGTGGACAGATTGTTTAAACATCGGCTTTACCGAATATACTTTATGAAGTTCATTTTTGTAAAAAACAAACTGACCTTTCCTTACCTGAAATAACTTCATTATAAGTTAACCTCCTTTTGTATATATTATTACATACTTATTTTCCCTTAATACTACCTAAATTAAACATAAATCAAGGGAAAACCCAAACACATTCTCCACTAATAAAGATTTTTAAGCTACTTTATTGTTTTTTAGATAGCCAATTAATAATGTTGCTATCGTGATTCCCGCCATTATAGCATACATGAAAGCACCATGGTGCAAGTTAAATAACTCAATTACGAATGAATCACCAGTAATCATTTCCCCGGCAGTCCAGGCAAGAATACCTGCTCCAATATAGGCAATCCACGGATGATTCTCAAGAACTCGTACAATTAATTTGGAGCCAAAAATCATGATTGGGATGCTAATTGCAACACCAAGTGCAATCATACCAACATGTCCATGTGCTGCACCTGCTACTGCGACAACATTATCAAGGCTCATAACAGCATCAGCCACAATAATTGTCCCAACAGCTTTCATCATAGTACCTGACGATTTAATATTAGCTTCAGGCTCATCATCAACCAGTACATGATATGCAATCCATAATAAGAGTACTCCTCCGATTAAATGGACATATGGGATCTGTAATAAGTATACAATTAAGATTGCAAATAATATGCGTAAAACGACTGCACCACCTGTACCGATGAATATCGCCTTATTCTGTTGATGTTTTGGTAAACCCTTTGTCGCCATAGCGATTACAATCGCATTATCACCGGATAATACGATATCAATTGCGATAATCTTAAGCAAAGCTATAATCGATTCAGATGTAAATTCAATTCCTAACAAGATAGTTGCCACCTTTCTGCAAGACCGATTATATTATACTATTTTCTGTATAATTGTAAAGCAGACCAGAATACTCCAGGTAGGTGATACGAACAGATGATGACAATTTAACTTTTTCATTTAGCATTATCATCCATGTGAACAAAAGGTAAATCGGTGTCAACCTCTCCTAAAACATATTTTGTTGTTATTTTCTCACCACGAAGCCAGGCTGCAAAGTCAAAGACAACTGGTTCTCGGTCACCGCCTAAGGCAAACCAAGCCTTCAGGTCTTTCGGAAAATATGCAGCAGTGTGAATTGTTCCCGACCAGTTCCTATATTGACTGGAAAAAACACCACTATCTGTATCGTTTAACATACGAAATGCTTTATAGGCATCAGTTGCAGTCTGTTGCTGTGCCCTAATAGCATCCATTCGTTTGTATGAATCATTCAAGTGATGACGGTTCTCACCCTTCATTATCTCAAAATGATTTGTGCAGACGTTTGACTGGCGTACTTCCACTCCTCTCGGTGTCGCTTCAACTACATATGTTTGCTCATTTTTATCCAGCACAATATAGCTGAACGAATGACGATGCGGAATTTCCTTTAGCATAGAAATTGCCTGATTCACATCAGCACAACTTTCCAAAATAAGCCGTCCAATCATATTGCAAATAAATCCGTCGCCAGGCTTTTTGCGGTGCATAAAATTATAGCCCAGAGCAAGGCCTTTTTCATTCATCCCGTCCATCCGACCTGTTATTCGCTGTGACGGGCCAATTACAGCATAACCATGATCACTTGGCTGAAATATCGTGTACCTTCCTTCATATGTTTTAGGATGATAATCATAATTGCGAATCATATAGTCATTACCTGTAAAAATAGAACAGCCGCTTTTCGTGTATTCCAGCCTGTATCCTCCAAAGTCCTGAAGAATAGCCTGCATGTCCCATTCAAGTGCATCCTGCAGGCCTGCAAGTTCATCCCAAACCCCTGGAGCAAATCTCTTTATTGCCTGCTTTACTTCATCAATATCAATTATGAAACGTGGCTTCCGCACCCGCCATTGTTTCTTGCGATTCTTAACCGTTAACGAGTCTTTCAAAAGTTCCCCCTGTTTATATCCGAAATCATAGTGGGTTCCTTTAAATTGCAAAATGTCACTGTATATTCTTTTCAAAAATAACGCCCCAATCATGAAACTTATTTCATCTAATTCCGTATGTATATATGTAACATATCACAACATAGGAGCTGAAATCATGACAGGAATCTTAACAACTACTATTTTATCATTCATATTATATGTGGTGCTAGCTGGTATCATTATTGCCAAGAATAATAAATCAAAAGTAGTCACAAGTAAAATCGCAGGAATCGTATTTGTTGTCCTATTTATAATCGGTGGAATTATGAACTACTTTATTCTATTGCCAATCACCGTACCAAATATGGTGATTTCCAATATTGCAATAGCAGGTGCAGGAATCTTTTTAGTATATGGAATGACTTCCACCAAACTTCAGAAGAAGGCGAAAGGAACATATGAGACCGTACTAGGTCTAATTATTATCCTTGCTGTCTTGACTGTTCCAACCCTAATCGTATTAGGAATTCTTACGTTGGATGACACGTATGAATCAATTGAAAAGAAAGATGTCGAAGAAGCAAAACCACTTGATGAGGATGCTACACCAATAGCAGTATCACCTGAGGTTGCGCGTAATAAAATGCAAAAATCCATGGGTGTTGTTCCCAATACACAATTTTATGATCTAGGTAAATTACAAGTTCAAAAGATCGATGACCAAATTAAGTTTGTTGCTCCCCTTGAGTTCACAGGTTTTTGGAAGTATTTCCGTGGAAAAGAAACAGAAGGCTTTTTCACCATATCTGCAACCAACATCAATGCTCAGCCCGAATTTATCGATAGTAACATGAAGTACACCAATTCCAGTTACTTAAATCATAATGTTCAACGAACTATATATGGCGCTTTTCCAAACTATATACCAAGTGGTGAAGCTCAAATTGAAGTCGACGAAGACGGTAAGCCATGGTATGTTCAAACCTTATATCAGCCAATCGGCATAACGAACAAACCGGATATGCAAAATCTGCATGTTGCAATTGTTGATCCTGTTACGAGTGAAGTAAATAAATTCAAAACAAATGAAGCTCCAGAGTTTGTCGACGGATCGGTTAGTTCTGAAGTTGCGACAGATGAAAACGAGTATTTTGGTAAATATGTTCACGGATGGTTAAATTCTCTTTTTGGTAAAAAAGATGTAAAAATACCAAATGAATCAGGTACTGAAAGCAGTGTAACACCTATTTTTGATGAACAAGGAGATATGTATTACTTTACCGACATGGCATCGCCGAGAGAAAATATTGACTCTGCATTAGGTTATACACTAATAAACGCGCGCACAGGTGCGTTAACCTATTACAACGGAAAGAAAAACAATGGAATTATGGACAGTAAAGGTGCAAAAGAAATCGTAAACAAACAATATCCGGAGAAAAACTGGACCGGATCTATGCCGATACTCTATAACATTGACGGTAATCCAACATGGGTTGTTAACGTACTGGATCCAAATGGTTTATTCAAACAGTATGCCTATATCAAAGCAGGCGATGCGGACTTTGTTGTGTTTGGTGAAACAGCAAGAGAAACGCTGGAGGCATATCGACTGCAACTTACTCAGGACCCAAGTAATGTTGAAGCATCCGATGAGTCAGCACTTGAGACTATTCGCGGCGAAGTTAACCGTGTATTAGTAACATCAACGCAGAAATCAGGCCAAGTCATTCAATTCCTGTTAAAAGATGACCAGACGATTTATACCGTTAATGCTGGAAAGGAACCACTGGCCTTATTCCTGCAAGCAGGTGATAACGTAGAGCTAAAGGCAAACATACGGGATAATGGAACTGGTATAGTTGATTCAATAGAAATTGATCAATTGATGGAGTAAGGAAGTATTTATATTTTCTTAGTTGCATAAAATGAGGCTGAAAAAAAGCGTTTTAGTCAAAGTAAAATCCGAACTATGATTCAAAATTCTTGAAATAGAATTCGAATCAGTTCGGATTTTTTTGTTGCTGATTAGATTTTAAGTGCGAAGTAACTTTATCGTGATTTCCTTCCATTCCTTATAAGATGAATGCAAATCCACCGCTGCGGAAAAATACTCGCTTTCCATGGGGAACGCCTCAGCCTCCTCACGAGCAAAAAGCGCTCGTTGCGGGGTCTTCAGACTGTTCCTTTTCCCATAGGAGTCTCGCATTTTTCCGCAGCTGAGAATAACTCCACGAACTCATGGACTATAACTACGTATTAATCAGAAAGCCTCTACTGGTAGAGATTTCTGATTAGAGGCTGAGGTGTTCCCTGTGGCTAAGAAGCAATGTCACAAGAAGCATTGATTAATTTACGAGATAAAGTAAGCAAAACCCAGTGGAGGAAATACACGGAGACTCCTGTGGGAGCTGAGGCCTAGATGAGACTGCGCAGCGACGTAGGAGCAAGGAGGCTCATCAGCCGCCCACGGAAAGCGAAGTGTATTTCCGGAGCGGCATAATAGCACTCAAACTTCTTAAAATGTACTTCGTAATATACATCAACTACGTATTAGATCCAATCATTAATAATCAACGTTCTAAACATCCTATCCTATTATTAGCCGTATCTAAAGTGGAAAGGTTTAGTTATGCCCCGGCCACATCTTTTATTTCCCTTGCATTTCTTCCACTAGTACCGAAAGTTCTTCCCAGCGTTCCATTTTTGCTTGTAGCTTATCTTCAGCTTCCTGCTGCTGCTCATAGGACTTTTGAACTTTTTCAAGGTCACTTCCTGCGTTATTAATACCTTCCTGGATCTCCTCAATTGTAGCTTCCAATTCGGTTATCTCATCCTCAATTGTTTCCCATTCTTTTTGGTCTTTATAGGACATCTTTTTCCGATTCTGTTGCTTTCTGGGTTTTTCTTTAACAGAAACGGATGAATGTGATTCTTTTCGTTCTGTTTCATGCTCCAGAAACTCGCTGTAATTTCCCTGATAACGCTCAATTGATTCTTTATTTTTAAAAACCAGTAAATGATCAACAACACGATCCAAAAAATACCGATCGTGGGAAACAGTGATTACAACACCAGGAAATTGATCCAAATATTCCTCAAGTACGCCTAACGTTTGGGTATCCAAATCATTTGTTGGCTCGTCCAAAAACAATACATTCGGCTCGGTCATAAGTACTTTTAGTAAATAAAGGCGTCGTTTCTCCCCACCGGAAAGTCTGCTAATGTAGGTCCACTGCTCGGGGCGCGAGAATAGGAACCGCTCTAGCATCTGTTCGGCAGTAATTTCTTCGCCACCTTTTGTATGAACTACTTGTGCAACTTCCTTAATATAATCAATCACCCGCATACTCGTATCGAGTTCTTCCTCACCTTGCGTATAATAGCCAATTTTTACTGTTTCTCCAATTTCGACTTCTCCTTGATCAGGGTGGACACGTTCAGCCATGATATTCAATAACGTTGTTTTCCCGGAACCATTCGGCCCAATAATACCAAGACGTTCTCCAGGTACAACCAGATAATCAAAGTCATGTATCAGTTCTTTGCCTTCATATGATTTCTCAATTCCCTGCACTTCAATAACCTTTTTGCCCAGACGGGTAGAGCCCACTTGGAATGAAACATTTTGTTTACTGGTATTGAAGTTCTTTTCCTGCATGTCATTCACACGTTCAATCCGAGCCTTCTGCTTGGTTCCCCGGGCTTTAGGTCCACGTTTGAGCCAGGCAAGCTCTCTTTTCAGCGTATTTTGGTGTTTCACCTGATCACTAGCCTCAAGAGCCTGACGCTCTGCCTTTTTCTCCAGAAATAATTCATAGTTTCCTTCATATACATATAGATTGCCGTTATCGAGCTCATAGATATAATTTGTTACACGGTTTAGAAAATACCGATCATGGGTAACAAGCAGCAATGCTCCTTTATAGGTAACTAAAAACTTCTCAAGCCACTCGACTGTTTCATTATCCAGGTGGTTTGTCGGCTCATCCAAAATCAATAAATCTGCAGGCTGAATTAGCGCTTTTGCAATTGCCACGCGCTTTTTCTGCCCACCTGATAATTCAGTAACATTTTTGTGAAAGTCTGTAATTCCTAGCTTTGTCAGAACTGTTTTAGCAGAGGTACTAGCCTCCCATGCTTCCTGTTCATCCATTTGCTGTTGCATTTTGAGCAGACGAGACTGTGCTTTTTCGCTTTCCGAGTCTTGTTCCAAGGCCTGAAGAGCAGTTTCATATTCCCGCATAACCTTCATTATTGTTGATTCACCATAATATATTTGTTCAATTACTGTCAGATTCGGATCAAGTTCGGGATCCTGTGCCAAATACTCAATTTGGTAGTCTTTTGCATGTTTAATCATCCCTTTTTCAGGTGTATCCATTCCTGCAATTACCTTTAAAAAGGTTGATTTCCCAGTGCCATTTACACCAATTAGCCCAATCCGGTCATATTGTGTAATCGTGCATGATACATCCTGAAACAATAACTTATCTCCGTATGATTTATATAAATTTTCGATAGTAAGCATAGCATTACCTTCCTATTGTTGAATCCTCGTCACCTTTACGATCTTTCAGTACCTTCTTCAAAAAAATAATGATTAAAAATAATAACCATGATGTTCCCATATAAAATATTATCTTGCTTACCTGATCCATTTCTGAAAAAAAGAAAGCCATTCCTATCCATATAGGACCTAAACCTAAGATTTGATACCCTAAAAATTTAATATCTATCTCCCCTTACAAAATAATTCAGATGCCGGCTGTCAGTCAACTTCAATTTCCTTTACAACATTAGCCGTCTCAATTGCCGCTACTGCTGCATCCGCACCTTTATTCCCTGCTTTTGTACCGGCGCGCTCAATAGCCTGTTCAATTGTTTCAGTCGTTAACACTCCAAAAATCACAGGTTTACCAGATTGGGATGATGCATTGGAAACACCTTTAGCCGCTTCACTGCACACATAATCAAAATGTGGAGTGGAGCCACGGATAACAGTACCAAGCGTAATAACTGCATCATAATTATTACTCATCGCCATCTTTTGGGCAACTAAAGGGATTTCAAATGCACCTGGAACCCAAGCAACATCAATATTCTCTTCATGTACACCATGTCTTTGAAGCGTACCAACAGCCCCGTCCAGTAATTTACTTGTGATAAAGTCATTGAAACGTGCGACAACTATTCCTATCTTCAAATCTGTCCCAACTAGCTTTCCTTCAAATGTTCTCCCCATTATCATCATCCCCTTTAATTATTATGAAAGTTGAATAAGTGGCCCATTTTATCAAATTTTGTATGCATGTATCGTTCATTTTCTTTTCGTGTGCCCGTTTGGATTGGAACACGCGCACCAATTTCTATTCCATACGACGAAAGTGCTGTCATTTTTTTCGGATTGTTCGTTAACAAATCAACCTTTTTCACACCTAAATCCTTTAGAATTTGTGCACTTAAATCATATTCCCGTAAGTCCGGTGCAAATCCTAATTGTTCATTTGCCTCAACCGTATCCATTCCAGCATCCTGCAGCTGATATGCTTTTAGTTTATTAATTAGTCCGATTCCCCGGCCCTCCTGGCGCATATATACTAAAACACCTGCACCTGCTTCATTAATCTTATTCAATGCTTCGTGTAACTGTGGCCCGCAATCACAACGGTAGGAACCAAATATATCGCCAGTCAGACATTCTGAATGAACCCTTGCCAGTATCGTCGCATCAGAGTGAATATCACCTTTTACGAGCGCAACATGCTCTTTATCATCAAGATCATTTATATAGCCGTAGACTTTAAACATCCCAAATTCAGTAGGCAAAATTGTCTCAACTGCACGAGTCACATGAACCTCATTCTGCTTTCGGAAAGCCTTTAAATCTTCAATTGTGATGAATTTGAGGTCAAATTTCTCAGCCATTTCCTTCAAATCAGGAACACGTGCCATTGTTCCATCATCATTGATTATTTCACATATTACACCAGAAGGAAATGCTCCACTTAACACTGCCAGATCGACCGATGCTTCTGTATGACCAGGACGAGTTAATACGCCTCCATCCTTAGCAACCAGTGGAAATACGTGACCAGGCTGTTTAAAATCAGCCGCTTTTATTTCTGAATCAAGCAATGCTCTAATCGTTTTGGAACGTTCTGCCGCACTAATACCTGTTGTTGTATCAACATGATCAATACTTACAGTAAATGCAGTTCCCAATGGATCACTACTCTGGCTTGTCATCATAGGCAAATTAATTTTTTTGGCTAAATCCGCTTTGATTGATGTACATACTAACCCTTTTGCATGAGTTATCATAAAGTTAATAACTTCCGGTGTAGCCTTTTCAGAAAGGGCAACAAGGTCTCCCTCATTTTCTCTATCCTCATCATCAACAACGATTACTGGTTTTCCTGCTTGCAGATCTTTTAACGCTTCCTCTATTTTGTTAAACATAGTCTCCACTTCCTTCGCTTAAATAAGTCCATTTCTATTTAGGAATTCTTGATTAATACCATCTTTTTGGTCGGTCAATTGATGCTGAAGTAAATTCTGTACGTGTTTTGCGAGCATATCACATTCAATATTCACCACATCGCCATCGTCTTTTTCCCCTAATACAGTTTCTTCTACAGTATGCGGGATAAGCGATATCGTAAATGTACTTTGCCCAACGTCAAATACAGTCAAGCTTATACCATCTACAGCAACTGAGCCCTTCATCATGAAATATTTCACTAGTTCTTCCGGAATCTCAATATCATAATAAATAGCATTTTCCTGCTTTTGTTTCCGGGTGATTTTTCCAGTGCCATCAACATGGCCAGATACAAAGTGTCCGCCAAACCTGCCATTAGCAGCCATTGACCTCTCCAGGTTAACCTTTGAACCTTCTGTTAACGCATTTAATGAAGTCGATTTTATTGTTTCGGGCATAACATCGACTTGAAAATTAGTTGAAGAATAATCTGTGACTGTTAAACAGATTCCATTTACTGAAATACTGTCGCCAACATGAACATCTTCCATAATTTTAGCTGAACTTAACGTCATCTCCACTGACTGCTCAGAAACACGTTTCATTTTTTCAACGGTGCCCATTTCTTCAATTATTCCTGTAAACATCTGCTTCTTCCTTTCGCGGTTCGGCAATAATTTTTATATCCTGACCAATCATTTCTACATTCGTAATATCCAAGGAAAACGTATCTGCCATCGATTGAAATCCATTACCCTCAATGGAAGTTGGAGCTGTTTTACCACCAATTAGCTTCGGTGCCATATAGGTTATCAATTGATTAATTCGCCGTTCCTCCAAAAAAGAACCATTAACCGTAGCTCCACCTTCCACAAACAATGACATTATTCCTTTAGACCCTAAATCATACAGTACATTTTCAATAGTTAATAACTCCAATTGAATAACGTCAACTCCGCTTTTCTTCTTAAAAGGCGCGATAGCTTTCTCCGTGACACTCTTCCCGGTGAAAAGCCATGTATCTGCTGCTTGATCATTTAAAACAGCAGCATCTAATGGTGTGCGGAGTGATGTATCCAGAATAACTCGTGTTGGATTCTTCCCACCGTTTGGGATACGCGTTGTAAGACTTGGATTATCAGCAATGACAGTTTCCACACCAACAAGAATTGCATCATGTGTATGGCGATAGTGATGCACATCGAGTCTTGCCGCTTCTCCAGTTATCCATTTGCTGTCACCAGTTACAGTGGCTGTTTTTCCATCTAAACTCACAGCTGACTTCATTGTGACATATGGTGTTTTGGTATTAGTATAATGGAAGAAAACACTATTTATTTGTGCAGCTTCTTTTTCGGCGACACCAACTTCCACTTCTATACCGGCAGCCTGCAGCTTTTCAATCCCGCGTCCAGCAACTTTTTCATTCGGGTCTGTAACAGCTATAACTGCCCGACTAATTCCTTTTTCAACAATAAGATCAGCACAAGGCGGTGTTCTGCCATGGTGACTGCAAGGTTCAAGGGTGACATAAATCGTCGCACCTTTTGCCTTATCACCTGACATATGAAGTGCATGCACTTCTGCATGAGCCTCACCCGCTTTTAGATGTGCACCAAATCCTAGCATTTCTCCATTTTTGACAACTACAGAGCCCACTGGAGGATTAGGACTTGTTTGACCAGATACTGTTCTTGCAAGATTTAAAGCAATATTCATATAATATTCATCGTTCATATCTGGATCCTCCCTATAATAACCAATTAAAAATGCCTCTGAATAAGCTTCAGAGGCAAAAGGGTAGAATTTTTAGTATAGCGCATCTTCAAAATGTTTGACTAAAAATGAATACAATAAAAAACTTGGCTTGTTGACAAGCTTTTAGTTACACTGATGCAGTATGAAAGTATTCAGACTTTCTTAACTGTCACATAACATTGCCTAATCATTTTTAGTGAAACATGCGAACTACCTGAAAAATTCCTTCTCCCATCCAGACTATAACTGTCGGCTCTGGAGTTTCACCAGATCCACCGCTTGGTTTAAAAACCGC
The DNA here is from genome assembly GCA_041689365.1 of Virgibacillus sp. Lineage (GTDB taxonomy): Bacteria > Bacillota > Bacilli > Bacillales > Amphibacillaceae > Lentibacillus. The sequence goes on along the minus strand of JBDNGJ010000188.1, from coordinate 65,372 downwards.
ACGGGTCACGGACTAAGAAGTATGTACTTCATCACCGTCGATTGGGAATTTCACCCGACCCCGAAGGAATATTACGTATTTAGTTTCAAGGATAGTATAGCACTGAACATTTTGGAAATGCAAAAATATAGCTTACCGTATACTTCTTACCACTATAATCGTACGCAAATTGTGAAAAGTGGCATTAAATTTTTAAAAAATGAATGCCACTTTTTTAGTCTGTGATTCGATTGTGAGAGTAGAACTACACATATAGAAAATTTTTGCAGGAAAACTGCTCAAAATGCCGAACTATTTATAAAAGGAGTGTTTGACATGACTAGCAATAACGAAAGAGAAATTACTGAACCCGTTTTACTTTGTGATGAAAATGGAAGATTAAATAAAGAGAGTATTGGATGGGCAAGAAAACCATTGATTACTTCAAATCTATCAGGACACTATATGCGAAAGAAAAAGTGGAATTATTGGTGTGTTTTTGGCAAGGAAGTCATGTTTTCAGCTACAATCAGCCATCTTGATTATGCCGTAGTGTGTTTTGTCTATTTCTTAGAATATGAAACAAACAACTTTTATGAGAAAACTTTTTTAGTACCCTTTGGAAAGAACTATACAATGCCTGAAGAAGTTCAAGATTCTGTTGAGGCTATACATAAAGACATGGGACTATTCTTCATATGGAATAAAGATCATGTAACATTAAAAGCTAGCAGCACTGACTTCGGTGGTGAAGAATTAAAAGCGGATATAAAAATTAATTACCCCGAAAACTTGGACACGTTAAATGTTGTAGTTCCTTGGAGTGATGATAAGTTTCAGTTCACTGCAAAGCAACATTGTCTTCCTGCTGAAGGAAGCTTCTCTGTCGGTGATAAAACATGGACCTTTAATCCTGAATCAGATTTTGCTGTACTGGATTACGGTCGCGGTGTCTGGCCAAGAAAAAGTACATGGAACTGGGGAATGGCATCCGGGCGACAGGGTCAGGATGTAATTGGATTGAATTTTGGTGGACAATGGACAGATCATACCGGTTCAACAGAGAATGCCGTTATTTTAAATGGCAACATCACAAAAATAAGTGAAGATGTAACGTTCATCTATAATTCCAATGATTATATGAAGCCTTGGGGGATTCAGTCAGACAGTGTCCGCCTTACTTTCAAACCCTTTTCTGAACGGACCGCCAAGTCTAATGTGCTAGTCGTGAAATCAGAAGTTCATCAGGTTGTGGGTCATTATTATGGAGAGGTTTCACTTAATAATGACGAAACGCTGGTCGTTGATGGCCTGCTTGGGTGTATTGAAGAACATAACGCGAAGTGGTAGGGAATGTCCTATCTTTCCGGGGAAGTTCATACAATAAAATAACTGCTGAAAACTGAAAAAAATCTGATGAAAACTGAATAAACTTAGTTGAAGACTGAATAGGCTTGGCTGGATACTGAATTATTCCTCAAATAACCGATAAAAACTGAATAATCGCCGGGAAGACTGAATCCGACCTTTCTGATCTATGATTGGATGGTATTTTATGGGGATCCCGTGAAAAAACGGATCGGCGAGACCCCGCAGTCCATCTCAACAAGCCAACAATTCGTTTCACCCATTACCCCCTTTACGCCAGTGGCAACGTAAACCAGAAAGTATTTTTATCTTTCCCAGAGATTACACCAATTTCTCCGCCATGTCGGTCTACTATTTCTTTGGCTATCGCAAGCCCTAGGCCGCTGCCACCTGTATCACGGCTTCTGGATGTGTCCAATCGATAAAAACGTTCAAATATATTTTCCTGTTCATGTTCTGGGATAAAACTACTTGGACCACTAACAGCAATTTGATAGTCAGACTTTTGCCGTTTGCCATAAACAGTAATTGCCCCTTCGCCATTGTAGTAATGGATAGCGTTCTCCAAGAGATTACTGATAATTTGCTGAATGCCTTCCTCATGAATTTGTAACGTACATGAGGGGACATCTACAGACAAGGCAATATCTTTTTCATCCAATTGCAAGTTAAACATGGCAGCACATTGATCAACTACAGTGGCAATATCGACTTCTCTATTTTTGGTATAGGTTTGCGAAGTGGCAAAATCCCATTCCTTAAGTTTTTCCAGTTGCTCCATCATACCTGTTAAACGCTGTGACTCCTGATATAATGACTTGTACAGCTTCTGGTTCCCCTCGATATCACCTTGCTCCAAGGATTGAAGATATCCATTTAAATTAGTTAATGGTGTTCGAAATTCATGTGATAGATCAGAAACAAGCTTTTGACGGTTCTGCTCATTCATATGCAACTGTTGAATTAGGGCATTAAACTGGACAGCAAGCTCGCCTACTTCATCTTGGGATGTCACCTCAACGGGATCGGGATAGTTGCCTTTTTTTAATTGCTTCGTAGATTCTATTAAGCTGCGAATTGGCTTAATCAGTTTCTTGGTCATATAAAAATGTAATAAACTACCCGTAACAATCGCTGTAATAATAAATATCCACAAATAATTGAATAATGTTGCATTGAATTGTTCCTGACGTTGTTCTTCTAGCCCACCCATGGCATCCACTAAAAAACATGCCGTATTATAAATTGCAAGTCCACTGACGACAATTGCAGAAGCAACAACAAGAAAATTCAACGCAGATAAGCGCCAAAGAAATCCTTTTGGTAATCTTGATTTGATCTGATTACGTATTGACAAACTTATACCCCATTCCCCGAACAGTCTGGATGCGCTTTGGTTTGGAGGTATTAACCTCAATCTTTTCCCGCAGCTTTTTGATGTGTGCATCTATCGTACGGTCCAGCACTGTATGATCTGCATATGGATAGATTTGCATGACTAATTGCTCACGGCTGAGTACCATATTTGGGTTTTGCATGAATAAATACAGCAGATTAAATTCATATTTCGTTAGCTTAATTGATGTATCGTAAAGAAGCACTTCACCTTTTCGCGGCTTGATACACAATCCTTCATAGGCAATTTTTTGGCAAAATTGACCTGTCCGTCGCAATACCGCTTCGACGTGTGCCATGAGTTCATCCGGGTCAAATGGCTTCGTGACATAATCATCTGCGCCCATTTTCAGTCCCTCAATCTTATCTTCAATCTTTGCTTTCGCTGACAGCATAATAATGGAAACTTCATTACGCTCCTGTTCTCGAACCCATGCACAGAAATCTTCGCCACTTACTTTGGGCAACATTAAATCAAGGATAACCAAGCAAGGATGGTATTCTAAGAAAACACCCTTCGCTTCCTCACCATCAGCTGCTTCTATCACGTCATAATCATTTTTTTCCAAGTGTATTTTTACCAGTTCACGGATCATTGGATCGTCTTCTACGACTAGAATACTTTGTTTCATCTAAAACACCTCTTGTCTATTTTAAGCTATAAAGAGGATCTATTTCATCTTTTCAAATTCCTGAACCATTAGTTCATAATTCATGGCACCTAATGCCTTATACTGAATTCTGCCGTTCGAATCAATCATAAATGATGAAGGAATAGGTTGTATCTGATATTGATTTGCTACTTTTACTGTTTCATCCATTAATACCGGAAATGTCAGTTCAAATTTTTCGACAAACTCTGTGACATCACTTTTCGCGCTTTCTGTTTCAGTAAGATTAATCGCTAAAATTGTAATATCTTTATTTTGATGAAACTTCTCCATATCAGGCATCTCCGCGCGACACGGCGGACACCAAGTCGCCCAAAAGTTCACCATTACCCGCTGACCACGATAATCAGATAGCTTTACAGTATCACCATTTAACGTGGTAAGTTCAAAATCTGGAGCGATATTCCCTACTTCAAGTCCTACCTTATTATTATCTGCACTATCCTCATTTGAGCTATCCTCATTCATATCTTCCTCTGTTGTATCTTCCTCTACAATATAATCTCCACTATTAGCAGTATCTTTAGAGCTGTTTATTACATCGTATACTGCCCAGGCAAACATTCCGGTAATAATAACGATTATAATTGTTTTTTTCATATGATAACACCTCCAATTCCTATCCTAAATTAGCTAACCACGTATCCTGAACGAGCTTAAGCAGAAAGTTTGAAATACGTGTCATCTGACCAGTAAACAGAAGTACCCCCATAAGAATCATGATTGCTCCTCCAGCTTTCATTATCTTTTGGCTTTGGCGAACAATCCAGCGTGTTGACCCAAGGAAAAACGTTAAAATCAGAAATGGCAGTGCAAAACCAATTACATACATAATCGTATAAAGGGATCCCTGTGCTGGATTACTTGCTGCAACAACCAATATTGATGCAAAAATAGGACCAATACACGGTGTCCAACCTGCCGCAAACCCCATGCCAACAAAAACAGTTCCTAGATAGCCAACTGGTTTTTTCGTAAAGCGAAGTCTCTTTTCTTTCATAAATGATGTAATATTAAGCCACCCAGCAACAAAAAGCCCCATTACAATGATAAATATACCTGCAATTCGCTGGATGAATAATCCGGATTCTCCTGTCAGCATTCCTTGAATCCATTGACCCAAAAACGAAACCCCAATACCTAAACCTATGAATACCGTTGATACACCTAATAAGAAGAACAAAGAATGAATCAATAGTTTACTTCTAATCTTGATATCTTTGTTATTTTCCAGCTCTTTCACACTCATCCCGGTAATGTAAGAAAGATATGCCGGAAAAATCGGCAGTGTACAAGGAGAGAGGAATGATAGAACCCCAGCTCCCAACGCCAGCCAAATTGTCAAATCCGCAGCAGCACCCATCATGACACCTTCTTTCTATTATGGTAATTCAGCAATGCAAAGCTCATTAAAAAAAAAGCGATTAAAAACCAGCGAGCCATCATATAGCCAAATAACGTTGTAAATGGCAGGAGGAAGGTTAAAAGCAATTGCCCCAAACTCCAGCCAACAAAGAATCCACCCACTGTCACACGAGCTGATAACCTCTCATGCACAAATATATAGATGAAAATCAACACCGTTAGTAATAACAGGTGTCCCCATGCTAAGTTACTTCCGTTCCAGGTAATCTCGATAAATTCATAAACGAACGATGCACCTAAGAAAACTGGAACAAACGATGCCAGTATAGGAATTATATCGATCTTATTGCGCTTTGCATTATAGCCAACGTTTGGCAGTAGAAGGAAAGCTGCGACATAAAATGCATGTGAATTACTTGGATACGCTAGAATGGCGAGTGGATCTTTTACAAATACAGCTAAGTTTAAGAGAATCTTTCCAACCCATATAAAAATGACAAAATTAATAAGTAATGATATTATTTCTTCCAAATGTTGCTTTGTCGTTGTTTTTGTTAACGGGCTGATTATGTAAAAAAGCATTAATCCTGCAAGAACACTTACTACAATGATTGCAACATTAGTTAACACCCAAGCTGATGGCATAGTACGACCTCCATGTTTCCATTTCTATATTAATTATAAAGAAATTTTGTGAAAGTTTGATGAAATAATGAATTTTTCTTGAAACAATTCTATTTGGAGTTTATACAAATAATCACGCAATACATACATCTGCTATAATACTGGTAAAATAACAGAAATAGAAGGAGTGGTTCAGATGCAGTTACCTAAAGGAAAATCCAATTGCATTACCGATGTTGGGGGTGTACAGGTTGGACATGTAACGTTGTACGGGGAATTGAATGAACAAGATACGGTTTGTACTGGCGTTACAGCTATATTGCCCCATGCAGGTAATGTTTTCTCGAACAAGATTCGTGCAGCAAGCTCCGTTATTAATGGATATGGAAAAACGGCAGGTCTTGTACAAGTAGAAGAGTTAGGCTTACTTGAATCACCAATTATGCTTACCAATACCCTCAGTGTAGGATCCGTTTGGCAAGGGACACTCCAATATATGCTCCATGAAAATAAAGAAATCGGCGACTCTACTAGTTCACTCAATATTGTGGTAGGGGAATGTAATGACAGCTATCTGAATTCAATTCGACTGCAATCTGTAAAACCAGAGCATGCGATTCAAGCGATAGAGGGCGCTAACAGTAATCCTGTTGAAGAAGGTGCGGTTGGCGCAGGAAAAGGGATGGTTTGCTTCGGGTATAAAGGTGGAATCGGCACAGCGTCACGAGTTGTAGAAACGTACACTGTCGGCTGTCTAGTATTAAGTAATTTCGGCAAACGGGATGATGCCTTATTTGCAGATTTCGGAAGCAACGTAAAATTGGATACACCTGATGGATCAATTATGATGGTTGTGGCAACTGATGCACCACTATATGACCGGCAGCTGAAACGACTTGCTAAGCGTTGTGCAGCTGGACTGGGCAGAACAGGAAGTCATATCGACAATGGCAGCGGTGATATAGCAATCGCTTTTTCTACAGCGAATACATATGATCATAACGCAACCGCCGAGCTTGAGAGCATGTCTTTTATTCGTGATGACCATCCTATTATGAATAAACTATTTCAAGCAGTCATTGAAGTGACTGAAGAAGCCGTTATTAGCTCGCTGAAAAATGCTGAAACAACAGAAGGACGAAGTGGACGATTTGTAGAGAAAGCACCGCTTCGTTAATTGTGAACTTTATCGATTTCGCTTATATCCTGTTGTTAATTATAAAGAGGCTCTTTTATAAAAGAACCTCTTTGATTAATGCTTTCTTCATAGATTCAGCTGAATAAGTTTCTGGTAATGTCAGCATAACGAATTTATTGTTATAGCGATTTATTTCATCTAGTTTGTCTTCAATGGTATGTGCTTCATTATTCTCCTGGAAGTATTTTGTTGCACTTATCATTTCATTTATTTGAGAAATAATAGGACGCTCACTTGTTGGAGCATAATTCACGTCATCACATTTTTTCATATATGTTTCTACAACATTTTCAGCAAAGCCTTCAGCCAATAGGTTTTCACGTATTCCTTCTTTCACTAGTGAAGAAAACTGGCTAAATTCTTTTTTTCTGAGACTTCCTATAATGAAGTTATAACGTGTGCTGTTATTCATAACGATGCAGTATTTTTTTCGATTATAATAAAACAAATGTGCATGCCATGAGTACAGTGGTTCGTTGTCTACTATCTGTTCCTTAGATGTTTTTATTTTTAATTCATCGGCTAACTTTTTCGTGCATTGTATTTGTAAAATGTGAAACACACCTCCTATGAAATGCTATTTTGATATTGCAATAAATGACCCTGGAACTTCTGCTTCAAACCGCAGTAACTTACCAGACGTTGGATGATTAAAGGACAATACCTTTGCATGAAGGCCAAGCCTCCTGATTTCATTTGTTTTGGATCCATACTTTTTATCACCTACAACCGGATTACCAAGATCCTGCATATGAACGCGAATTTGATTTTTCCGCCCGGTTTCCAGCTGAATTTCAACTAATGAAAACTTTTTGTTTGATTGAATTACATTATAATGTGTAATTGCATGCTGCCCGTCATTCTTATTCGAACTGGAATATACCAAATGTGTACTGCTTTCTTTCAGCCACGATGATATGTAGCCTTTCGCTTTTTTCACTTCATCTTCAACCAGTGCAACATATGTACGTTCTTTAACGCTTTCCTTCCAGGCATCCTGCAGGGTCCGCTTAACCTTCTCGTTCTTTGCAAACATCATAATACCTGATGTATCTTTATCAAGGCGATGCACGACGAAGATTCGATTTTTGGGGTCTTCGTGTCGCACATACTCCATCAATTGATGGTGTGCCGTTCGTTCCTTTTCTTTTTCGGTGGCAATAGAGAGTAATCCAGCTTCTTTGTTGATGACGATGATATCTTCATCTTCATGGACAATACACATACCAATTAGTGCGCTCTCTTTAACGGAAGCCTTATTTTTTAAAATAGTAACGGATTGTCCTGGGTGAAGTGCATAGTTATACTGTGTTTCTATGTGCTCATCGACAGTTACCTGACCACGCGCTAGAATTGACTTAACCGAGTTCCTGCTACGGTTGGGCATGACTTTTATCAAAAATTTTAGAAGCTCAATCGGCTCCTCCACTGTGTATACAAGTGATTTCTCGTCTTTCGTGGTTTGCTGGTTTTTAGGCATATACATATACTCCTCTAATGTATTTAATAGCTAATCTTCATCCTTCACATCGGGATCTTCCGGAAGTGGCTCATTCAGGTAATCCTGTAGCATCTTTTTATAATTATCCATTTGCTCGAGATGTGTACTAAATTGTTCCTTGTTAATAAGGTATCTGTCTCCATCATAAACAGAACGTATTCTGCCTTGCAGTACAAACGTTTTGACTTTTGATTCTTCGATTGATAAATACTCGGCTGTTTCTTCGATGGTTAAGTACATATTAGTAATTCCCTTTTCAGTGATTTTATTTTTGATTAATCTTTTCATAGGATATATCGAGTTCGTTCAGCCAATCGATAATAGCTTCCTTTGCATCATTTTGTTCAAAGGCATACCATTCATCATCAATCCCAAGTTCAATAATTTTGTCTTTGAAATTTCGAAATGGCTTTCTACGGTTCAGTACATCAATCAATTTTTCAGCTGTAGTAGGTTCCTGTTTTTCTGCAAATCTAACCATTGAATCATATGCTTCACTTGACGTAATTTGTGGAACTGGTAAAAGATTTTCCGTCGCGTCCTCATCATCCCAGTCAATCTCTGGTTCTCCAGTTATTGATTCAGGGGCATCCATTAGAACTTGTCCGTTATTTAGCAGTTAAGAAAGTATAGATCCTTTCTTACTGCATAAGTGCAACTAAGGCTTTCGCCATTAAGGCTTGGCGATAAGCCAAGTTTTCTAATATCCAATACATATTTTATTTCAAAGTCGTTGTACAAATATCATCAATTAACTCGTCGATTAAATCCATGTTCTCTTCTCCTAACCTGCCAGCACATCGTGATATGCAGGCGTTTTCTCCATTTTATCTTTGGCATATGAACATGTTGGGTTAATTTTCTTTCCCTCTGCCCGTGCATACGTAACCACTTTATCTACGAGTTTCCCTGCTACACCTTGTCCACGTAGCTCATCAGATACATACGTATGGTCAACTATTAATATATTGTCACCTGATGGCTCAAATGTGATTTCACCTAGTGGATTCTGTTCATCTTCACCGACATAAAATTTGTTATTACCTTTTTTAATTGCAGTCACTAATTAACCTCCTCTGAATTATGTTCCTGTGATACCGATTGCTTCTTTTTCTTAAAATTATTAAATAGTACTTCCAGCTTATTAAATGCCCACTGCAGTGCTAAACCTTGCATTGCAATCCCTATTATGGATATTCCTGTTAAGATCCATATCGAAACCTGACCCTCAATTTCAAAGACCCGATGACCGAAAAACAGCAGATATCCAATAATTACATACAATGCATCATAGTACGCGACAATCGAGCTTTCCAGGTTCCAAATAACAAAAGATGCTACAACCATCAATGAAAGAAGTATTGATACAATTAATGATTTGGATTGAAAAGTCAGCTTTTCCACATACGGCGCAATGTAGTACTTTGCAATGGTTTTGATTCGGAATAAGTAGATGACCCTTACTACCCGGGCAACCTGGAAGAATTGATCAAACGGGATAATAGCTATTAGAAGAAATGGATTTTGTTTTATGAAGTCCCACTTCTTCTTTGCAGTCAGTAACCGAAAGAAGAAATCGACAAAAAAGACTCCCCATACAATCCAATTGATTGTTGAACTGTACGTGTTTTCAGTCCATAATGTAATGATTGTCAGCATAACGAGCAGAATCATAATACTCTCATATGCTATTTTCGCCATTTTCTGCATAACATATCCCTCTTCAAGTTTCCTCTTAACCTATTATATTAGAAAAAGCGAAGAAGTGTAACCCTGACAACTTTTTAATCACAACCTCGGGCCATCATAGAAAAAAACTTCGATAAACCTCCAGCCAAAAACTGGATGCTATATCGAAGCAGAAGGTTATCGCTGACATGTTGAAGCTTGAAAATAAACGGAATCAGAATTGCTGTATCGCTCGTCCAACCCGAGTTGCTGGCATTTTTTATAATGCTTGAAACCAATCTCCGAAACTCCCAGTGTCTTGCAAATAGTAGCTAAAGGATATTGATCTTGAAGAGCATCAATTGCTTGATACATTTCTTCAATACTAAGTTGAGACATACCTATAAACTTTTTTAGTATGTCTAATTCTGACGATAATTCCTCAATCAATTTATCCGGTGATGGTGAACTCTGAGGATGACCAATGTTCCGGTCAAATGCAGGGGCACCTTCCTTTTGGTATTTCTTAATCCACACATACACATTATCTCTGTGACGAATTCCTAAATCGTTCAACACTGCCTGAACGGGTTCATCTTTTTCAAGTACACGCCGAACTGCTTCAAGTTTAGTTTTCTTTGTATACCGCTGATATTTTGCCAGCCTTCCCATAGCCTCTACCTCCATACTTTTATATGCACTTTGTATGTTCATATACTCATTCTAGCGCATATGGTATGCAATTTATTGTATAGCTAAACAGGATTAACCAAACGAAGGGACAGTAACGATAATCATAACAACAAAGATGATCATCAAATAATTCACGGAGTACAAAAACATCTTGTTGGCCCAGTTCAAATCATCCTTGGTAAAGAAACCGCTAATCCCAAGTGTCAGCCACCCAATATTTAACAAGGTTGCAATCACCATAAATGTTGTTCCCAATGAGGCAAGATAAAATGGTAACGGAAGTAAACAGGCAATGTAAATAACTGTTTGCCGTTTAGTAACTTCGAGTCCATGCACCACCGGAAGCATTGCCACCCCTGCATCCTTATATTCATCATATTTTCGTATGGCGATGACAAACGTATGGGGGATTTGCCAGATAAATAAGATAAGAAACATGATAATCGGAACAGTATGATTAGCAGGTTCTAATGCAGCCCAGCCTATTAAAGGTGTTACTGCTCCAGAAACACTTCCAATTACAGTATTAAGCGTATATTTACGTTTCGACCATATCGTATACAGAAACACATATAAAAACCAGCCAATGAAAGCATATAAAGCTGCTTCTATCGTTGTGAACAGTAACAGTATTAAACCAACTACCGAAAAAATAATCCCCATTATTAAAACAGCTTTTAACGATAGGTTCCCAGTTACTGTAGGGCGGTTCTTTGTTCGTTCCATGATCATATCAATGTCAACATCGTACCAGTTATTAAGGATAAGTGCGCCAGCCATAACGCATGTACTGCCTGCCATTGTTAACAGGAATAAATCCCAATTTGCAGTAAAGATCGAGTTCGTAAAATAAAGTGCAAGCCAGAACCCGGCAAAAACAGGGAGTACATTGAAAATTAACACTACCGCCTTAAAAAGTTCTTTTAAATCAGACAGAAAAGTATTGGGATTTTGTTGAGGCGATATAATAGTTTTATCATCTTTCTTCATTTACAGTTTCCTCCCAAGCCTTCAATTACATCTAATTCATTTTAACATTTATCATAACCAATCACATGGATGAAAACTATAATCTTAAAAACAGTAGGGATTCTAACATGGGCCGTTTCCTGCCAAGACACTATTTATATGCACAACTGTCCCTGTCCTTTTGCAGTGGCATTAAAATAATCTCAGTTCAGTTAACTGAGATTTATCTTGTATGTATTCTATAATTAATTCTTAAACAGGCAGTAGCAAAATTAAAGATAGCTCATTGCTGATTCAACATCAAACATTCCACTTTCTCTCAAAAATTGAGAAATTAAATATACATGTGCGTGACCAATTATTAAAATGATTCTATCCGAGGACGAATTCGATATCTCAGCCAGGTTAGAATAGATTATTAGATTTCTTTGATACCACCATCTAAGCCAGTCAATTCCCACATAATCCTCTTCACTTGCGATTCGTGCAATTGCCATATTCATTTCGTGCCCTTTTCTAATGTTAGTTTCACTATTTGATTCTCTCATTAGATCTACTATACTTTTATCCGTTAAGTTAAAATCTCTATCTGAGCGATATTTTTTGTCAATGTAGTCATATAATTCAGGTTGATTTGCTTTAGCCCATTCAAACACCTGACCAATTCCCATGTTTCCGATTGATTCCATCCAGTCAATCGCATAAACCTGAGAGTGTTTCAGCTCAGAGGCAATTCTGAAGCCGTATTGATGAACCTCATCAACTTTCAATTTTATTTCATTATTCAAATACTTTTTATATTCTTTATTTAATTCTTCTTGTTCACCCTTAATCACCTCAAATGCTAACATTGTAGGTTTGAAAGCCTTTATTTTCTCTATAACATCTCTAATTTCCTGTTGCCTATTATCATTCAATAAATCTGCCACATTGATCCGATATAAATCAGGTGTATATCGCATATGAAACGTTCCTAAAACCATTACTTTGGGTCTTTCCATGAAGTTACCTCCTTAAAATTGCTCTTCAAATATAAGTCGAAAAATTTAACTTTAATTTAACTAAACCTGTTTCATTAACACGATAAAACTCACTATGTATAATTAACATAACCTTCCAGATGCGCAATTGAAATCATAATATTTTGAACCGGTAAACAAGTAAAAAATTAAAATCTCGACCTTCTTTTTTAACTCTTGCTCCCCGCTTTATTGATTGTTTTTAGTGCCTTACTTTTATCATTCTTTTTCACATAAATTTTATAAACCTCTCCAAAAGTACTGTAAGAACCAACGACTGTTGCATTGGTATTCGATGTTATAGACACTCTTTACTTAATAAGTTCCGATTCTAAGAGGGAAACAACCTTATAATAATCTTGTTGTTTTATAGTAGTATAGACCAGTGTCTTTTTACTTGAAAATAAGTATACGATTATATTTAAAAAGAATTGCAAAATCATCCCCCCTTATTGGATTATGTATAAATACGAATAACTTCTTAAATATGTTTCAGTATTCAATAAAATGAGTATAAAAAACATCAATAAAAGTTAGCTCAATTAAAAACGACCATCAAATTAGCATGCAAATGATGGTCATTTCTTTTAATGTGTTTATCAGGTTACGGAACCTGGAATAGGATATCTGTTTATTTTTGCAGTGATTAACATAATAGGTCATACCAATTATGCGTTTTTTTGGAGGTTAATACACAGCTGCTGATAGGCGTCGGATTCGTGATTTAACCCTTTATCCCGATAGGCTTTAGATAACCATTGAAGTGGTTTTGGCTGGGTTGGTTTCAGCTCCATTTCCCAGCTAAAGCATTCAATTGCCTTATCCAATAGATTAAATTCATAATATAACTCTCCAAGCGTTTGCATTTGGTCCAGATCATCACTTAGCCTTTCCATGGTATCGATTTTTCTGATAATCTCCAGACTTCCATGATTTCCCTTAAAAGGTTTTAGTAATTCCTTAATATACGCTACTTCATGGTTCTCCAATAACGAGACAACATATTTATTAAGAAGTTTTTCAGCTTTTTCAGGGGACGTGTGAATAACTGATTCTAATATAGTATTAAGCATTTCTGGATGTGAAGAATATGTTCTTGAATCAAGATGCTCAAGCAATTCTCCAAAAGTTTGAATCTGATCATTACTAAGTTTAAATTCACGATTCTGCATCATATGGAAAACTTTTTCGATTTGGTGGGTTTTTACATATTTATTAAATAAATCTTGCTGTAGTGGGAGGAAACCTGGTAACTGGCTGTCTAAACGTTCTAAAATAGATTCCGCTTCAATTTCGTTTAAATGCTGTTTCAGTAAATTGGCCAGAGAACTGTAGTAGGCGGTTGTAGGGGTGATTGATAATTTGTAACAATACAAAGCAATCATATCAGTCCATCGTGCTTCTTTTTCCAAAAGGTCGATTAGCTGTTGAAACCGCTGATTATCATCTTTAAGGGAGTAAAGAATTTTTTCAGCAAAGATTAAATCCTTTGCTAACAGATCGTCTGACTGGTTGTTATACTGGTCATCATACTTTTTAAAAATAGGATCATTAGAAACCTGTGTCACGAAACTGTGCTTCGGTGCAAAATCCATTAAAATACGGATAATCCGGTAGCCCAGGAATCCTTGGCCATTGCGGCGATAAACATAAAATATTGATTTAATTTCTTCAAAAAGTTGTTTTTTTGGAATAAATGATTCAAAGAAGGTGAGAATAAAAGCTTTTTCTTGCGGAGTATAGTTTGTTTCGAGTTTCTTTAGCAATGGCTTATAACCGATAATTTTACATGGATGATTGAATGAAAACAGCATGTTGATAAACGGGTGTGGGGCGTTGTAAACAATACCTCTTTTAAATGCGCTCTCGATGAATGATTTTCGACGCAGCCGCTTTGCTTTTGCTGCAGTGAGGAAATTGTTTTTATAAAAGAACAGGTAGTACATCTCATTGTTCTCATTTATCGCTTCAATAATTTCACTTTGCATATACAACGAAATTCTCTCTGGCTGCACTCGGATCTGTTTCTGCTGATCATAAATTAAAAATTGATCCCTATCCATATCGCACACTCCCTAATCGCTTTTTTTAATTATAACATACGAAGAGATTGAGGGACAGGGACATAGGGGACAGGTTCATCGTCCCAGATTGTCGCTATCTTTATAAATTAGTCGCAGCAACATAACAAGCGACCACCCTTAGGATGATCGCTTGTTAATTCTATTTTTTGCCATCGTTTAACTTTTCAACTTCTTCAGGGCTTGCCATTTTTGTTGAGCCTTTATATCGAAGACCTACATCCCGGTCTGATTCGACGCGTCCGCTTTGTTTCAGCTTTTTTTCCTGACGATCTCTTCCCATTTTTAAGCACCTCCTATACTTAAAATGAGAATAGTGAAGAAAATTTATTCATACCGGGTATAGCCAATAAAAATTGTCCGACAGTAAAAATCAGTACTGTTTTTTCCTTCTATTCTCTGACACCACCTCAGAAGCCATATCATACATACTTTCAACACCCTTTTCAGAAACTTCAAAGTTATATGCATTTTGTTCAACAATCCCAATATTATCTGCTTCTTTTACAGCATCAATGTTTGCACCCATAAAGATAAATTCCCAGTTGTATTTATCCTGCTGGTATTTTATCAGTTCTTTTACTTTTTTATAGGAAAACTCACGGCTTGCATTTTCCATACCATCGGTTGTAATGACAACTATAACATTGTCCGTAACCTGCTCTTCTCGAGGTCTCGATAACCTGTAACCCACATCCAAAATTGTCTTTCCCACTGCATCCAATAACGCTGTCGTCCCTCTTACATAATACTTGCTCTCTGTGAGCCTTACACTTTTAGCATCAACACCATTCCATAACACTTCATACTTGTCATCAAATAAGACTGAGGTGAGAATCGTTTCGCCCTCAAGTTTGCACTGCTTCTCAATGAAAGCATTAAACCCGCCAATGGTATCACTTTCAAGTCCTGCCATTGACCCACTTCTATCCAACAGGAAAATAATTTCTGTTACATTCCTATTCATAATTATCATCTCCTTAAATTTTTAATCTGTTATAATATTAACTGAGATTATACGTGTTTTGGTCGCCTAATAAGCGACATATTGGGGAGGTGAATAATGTGATTGATAAAAAGTTTTTTCTGGAAATGCAGAATTATGTAGAGAATCATATAGATATAATTCCAGTTGATGTTTGTGAATCCTCCGAGATGGCTGATTACAGTATTCATAAAGAAATAGAACTTGTTGAATTAGAAGACTTTATTGAAGATAACCGTAAGCCAAAACTTAAAGAAGTGCTGTTTAACTTTATCGACGAAAAAGACACTGGTGACTCGGAAATCTATAAAAAAGCTGGAATTGATCGCAGGCATTTTTCAAAAATACGATCCAATCCGGATTACCAGGTTGGAAAAAACACCGTTATCGCTCTTGCCTTAGCACTTGAACTAAATAAAAAAGAAACCGACAAGCTGTTAAGCTCTGCCGGTTACTCGCTGTCCGAAAGTGACATCTACGATCTGGTTATTCAGTTCTGTCTTGAGAAAAAGGTATACAATATCCACGACGTAAATCAGGCGTTAGACTATTTTAGTTTAAAACCATTATAAGGGACAAGTTTACCGTCTTTCTGGTTTCTACCATTAAGCACTGCTAAGAAACAGAACCAAAAAATTGATTTCTATTAAATAAAAACAATTATTCGCAGTTTATATTACTAGTTGAATCTCTCAGAAGCCATAGGCAATCCATCTGTTCTATTAAGCTTGAAAAAAGCGATAAACCTGCTGACTGAAGAATTATCGTGCTTAACTTTTTTCATTAGCTTACGACTTCTTTTAATCAAATAATCTTTATGATCCAGAGAAAAAGTAAAACCCATTCCTGATGTAATGTTAAACTCACCTAAATCTAACAACCTTGTATAAATAAGGATATTTTTATTTGTAGTATTACTTAAGCCTCTATCTACAACCTTGACAGGATCCTTATTTTTTAGCATATCTTCTAAAGTAATTATGCACTTTTCTCTTTGAATATCGATAATCTTATAAAGTGAATGTTCTGACTCACTCATTGCATTTAGTAGTAATTTTTCTTGCTCGGTATTCTCTATATCTTTTTTCATATATTCAAATATCGCATTTTCACCATTCCTTAAATTTTCATAAACATTAAAATCTAAAAGTAATTCTTCTTCCGATTGAGATTCTAGTATGACCTCATTATTTTTAACTATGTCCAAAATTTCAACAGATTTATTAAAATCGTCAGCATTAACACATTCATCTAATATTTTTGAGTGCAATCTTAGTAGTGTCTCTCTGAAATTAAAATATTTATCTAGAAGATCCATTTTCCTACTCCTTTACTATTATTACTCCTTCAGCAACAACAGGGGACAATCGCGATGGTCTTATTTACGAAACAAGGACAAGAACTTACCCAAATTTCCTGCAGGTTTTTTCATCGATTTTTCTAAACGTTTGTTAAAATCACTTTGTAATCGCCATTCTTTTTTCTGTTCGTCCCGCATATTTTGTATTTCTTTTTGCAAGAATTCGCTTTTTTCTTTTTCCTGTTGCAGCAACGTCTCATAGTGATTATTTTGTTGTTCCGTTAATTTCTCAATTCTTGCAGTTCTTTGTGCTGAGTTTCCGATACCAGAACTTATAACATGATGATCTTGCTGGAGCTGGGAAACCGTAGTTTTAAGTTGAGACATATCATTTGTCAGCTGAACATTCATTTCACGTGTAGCTGCTAATTCATTAGCTAAAAACATTAAAGATTCTTTTAATTGACCGAGATCTTGGGGTGAATTACCAGGTGAATCAGGTATCGTTATCTCTGTTTCATTGAATTCATCTAATCTTAATTTTTGTTGATTTACAAGGTATGTAGCTGTTTCGTCTATGGGCTTGTCCGTATCGCGTATCGCTATAAGCGATTCAATGTCAGAACGAACGAAAATACGCCGGTCACCATCTTTAAAAAACTCATATCCATTTCGCTCTAAAATTTGGCCATACTTTCTAACAGTAGGTGTTGCGATTTCCAATTCGTCTGCTACTTCCTTCGTGGTGAAAGATCGTTCATTTGGCTGTATATCATGTCGCATATCGGATCTCCTTTCTAGTAGAATATGAAGTTCTTCGATAAAATTACAAGGTATATCGCCTGGCGATACGAAGCACATACACGGCAGGCTAATACTTTGAAGAATATAATAAAGACTAACGTTATACTTAGCCACTCCGACTCACACTTTTTATGTCCATATCGCGTGCCGCTATAAGCGATACGAAGATATTGAACTCCCTATATATCATATGTCGCCCTTTGATTCAACCAAGATTTCTAGCAATTAAGGACTATAACTACTACTCTTTTGGAAGATAATAAACAACTATTCTAACGTATACATCATGTATTATACCGAATCTTCTTATCTATCAAATATGAAGGTTTTTCGAAAAATTTGCAAGTATATCGCCTAACGATATGGAGGGACAATAGGGACAGGTTCATCGTCCCAGATGGTTAGTTCCGGGCGTATCATCGGATTATATATCTGAACCCCTTACTTATTAAATTATGAGGTTCTTGAAGAGTTGATGTTCATATCGGGTAGCGATACGACACATATAAATAGAGTCGACTAACATGTTTATTGAGGCATTTTTTAAAAACCGATCTTCTTGTCCAATAGTCCATACCTTCCCGCACCTGGGGTTTACAAGGGATAAACTCATCCATAGCGCGGTGCCGCTATAAGCGATACGATGAGGGACAAGAGGGACAAGAGGGACAGGTTCACCGTCCCAAATGGTTAGTTGCGGGTTTAGCTACCATGTATATATCGGATTACCATATCTATTAAATTATGAATTTTCCGAAGAGATTTTGTATCATATCGCCCAGCGATATGATACATATGAAAAAAGTCAACTAGCACTTTTCTTGAGGAATTTTAAAACCAAACTTATTTTTTCAAGAATCCAGACCGCCCCGCAATCAGGCTTTACAGAAGGACAGAGTCGTCCATATCGCGTACCGCTATAAGCGATACGGTAAGGGGAATAAAGGGACAGGTTCACTCTTTGTCCCAGATGTTATTTTGAAAGGGTATATCCCCTTCCCACATGTCTCTTCTATTTTCCACAGCATATTTTATACTTTTTGCCACTTCCACATATACATGGCTCATTACGGCCAACTTTGATATTCTTTGTTATCGGGATCACATTTGACTCCTTGTCACTTCCTGAGGATTCAGACTTTAAATGCTCATGTTCAACCGGAGATAAAACATTAGGTGTATTGCCTTTTAAAACCCACATAGGAGTGTTGTTATGTAATTCCATTAACTTCTGCATTAACTGATTCACAAAAGCAGCAGAAGGAAACTCAAGTTTACTTTCTAAAAACTTAATCAACATCTCCGGCTTTTTATTTTCTTTAATCATATCTGTAATCTTTATAGCAATTTCATTCAATTCATCATTTGGTAAATCATAGTAATCTAAAAGAAATTGAGTGAAACTGTTCATAGCCTGGGATCTGTCTATATATCCCATTTCCCCCGCAGCCATCAACTGTTTCTTAGTAAAAGGATAATAATCTATATCTTGTCTTTTTTCCTGTTCCGTTATTATCTCTCCGGCATTTAAAACTTTTTGATGCTTTAGCCCAAAACTGGAGAAAGTAAGTTGACGATAATAGTATTGGGAATGGGAGATTATATTGATAAATTCTGATACCGCTACCTTTTGTCCTGTTAATTCTGCTACCTTGTCGATCACAGCATATAAATCCATAACACCATAATAATAAAGCAGCCCTTGGGTTAAGCGTATCCATTCAGTATTACGCTCTACAATATTTTGAATTTCATTTCCATCAAGTTGGTCAAAAACAGTTATCAACTCCGAAGGCATGGACAGAACATACTGATTCTTATGAACACCGGGAAATAAAATACCATAGTCTCTTAGTGACTCTACCTTTCTGAACGGAAAAGTATTATCTACAATGGAAGCCCCTGAGTTATTTATAGCTTTCTTAATAATATCGTAGCGTTCTTTATCCAGTATGTATAAGACATGCTCAAACCGTGACGGTATTAACTGAACTAACTCTCTGGCTAGTTCGCCCTTTTTCAAGGAACTTAAATTTTTAAGATCGAGATTTTTACGAATTTGATCCAGCTCATGCTTCTTTAAATTTACTAATGCATCAGTAAGTGTGCATGGAGCCTCAATATTCTTCCAAACTTCTTTTTGCCTTTTATATTCACGCTCTCTTCCATGAGCCTGCATACTTTCTAGGGCTTTCAGTAAAGTTTTGCCCACCTTATCATCACTCATTTAAAATCTCCTCTCAAGGGATGAGTTAACAATTTCGCTCATCCCACCAATCATTAATTATAAAACCGGATATATGCCCAATACCCAGCCATTATTTCTGCTCCGCAACAATACTTTTAACCTTCTATCCAATTATTTTTCACTTCGGATTTTTAAAACGCCGACTCTTTTTCATTCACTGCTATATGCTCACTTAAAATCA
Organism: Virgibacillus sp.; assembly: GCA_041689365.1. Taxonomy (GTDB): domain Bacteria; phylum Bacillota; class Bacilli; order Bacillales; family Amphibacillaceae; genus Lentibacillus. The sequence goes on along the minus strand of JBDNGJ010000188.1, from coordinate 45,323 downwards.
TGTTCAGCTTCTCTTTCATTTCACTTGTGGTAACAATACAGCTTATAAAATGGAATTTTGTCTTAATCCTCAATTCATACTTATCATTAACCTCTTTGGAGGCACCAAAGTATCTGTGGTTCAAATCAATAGGGAGAAATTGAAACGACTTTACTTTTTTCCAAGCAACAAAGCGACTACCACAAAGTACACCTTCACCAATTACCGCGAATAAATTTAGAAAACTATATGAATTAATAAGAAGAATGGTCATCAATGGATAGAGAGACCAATTAATCCCACTTAAAAACATTCCTAAGAAAAACATGGCGATCACAAACACGAGATTAAGAGAGTAAACAATGATTCCTATCTTTTGTTTAGAATATATCGGGTAATTCACTACTTTTTGAGGATATTTTCTAATGGATGCAATCTCTTCATTGGTTGTAGGTAAAATAATGTCTTGCCTCATTTTTATCATGACTTGAATAAACTTATAGCTATAGTACCCAATAACAATTAAAAATAATATATCAATAAATAACTTCAACCAATCACCTCTTTGCTATGTAGGGACAAAGGGGACAGGTTCATCGTCCCAGTTTGTTGTTTAGAAAGGGATATATCCCCTGACCCCATGTCTCAATGTTTTTTCAACCAGTTCTAAATTATGGTTACCATTTCAATAATCATTCAAGGATCTCATTATAGTAGTAATCTCCAAATGGTTTACAGTGAGTTTTTCTCACTCTTGAGACCCCGTCACCTCAACATTCTTTCGTTCAAAGTTATTGAGCAATGCACGCACTTCATCTGTTGACTCTGTACTCATTAATTGATTTCTCAACTCACCAGCCCCTGGTATCCCACGGACATATACCTTGAAAAATCGACGAAGAGGCTTGATCTGCCGTGGTTCTAATTTTGAATATTTATCATGAAAATCCAGATGCAACCTTAAGAGATCAAGTAATTCCTCACTACTATGATCTTTTGGCTGCTTTTCAAAAGCAAATGGATTTTTAAAAATACCACGCCCGATCATAACCCCATCAACACCGTATTGATGAGCGAGCTTCAAGCCAGTTTGTCGGTCAGGAATATCCCCATTAATCGTCAAAAGTGTATCTGGTGCCACTTCGTCACGAAGTTTCTTAATCTCCGGGATTAGTTCCCAATGAGCATCTACATCACTCATTTCCTTTTTTGTACGTAGATGAATAGAAAGATTAACAATATCTTGTTTCAAGATGTGTGTTAGCCAGTCGCGCCATTCGTCTACATCAGTGTATCCAAGTCTTGTCTTCACACTTACGGGCAATCCACCCGCTTTTGCTGCTTGTACTATATCTGCAGCAACTTCTGGACGATGGATCAGGCCACATCCCTTCCCCTTCTTTGCCACATTATGCACAGGGCAGCCCATATTGATATCTACGCCCTTAAATCCTTGTCTCGCCATACCAATACTCATTTGTCGAAAGTATTCAGGCTTATCTCCCCATATATGAGCTACAATTGGTTGCTCATCCTCTGTAAAAGTCAAACGCCCACGCACACTCTGGATCCCCTCAGGGTGACAATAACTATCTGTATTTGTAAACTCTGTAAAAAACACATCAGGTCTGGCTGCCGCGCTTACTACATGGCGAAAAACAACATCCGTTACATCTTCCATTGGCGCCAATATAAAAAACGGTCGTGGTAAATCACGCCAAAAGTTATCTATCATATCTTTATTCAAATCCTCTCACTATAGAATACAAGGTCAAACCCTTATCCTGCAAAATTAAAAATCAAAAAATACCTGCTTCTTTTACACTTATATCATGCTTAAGCACTTTATATCAAACTGGTCAAAAATGTATATTTTAACCAGACACGTGCTGTACACCGAAATAAACTCTCCCAAATCTCCATCTAAATTCTGCCTTTGGAGATAAAATAGAGTTTTCTAAATCCCTATTTTAACACTTTTCGTTAAAAAAATTGCCGTTTGTAAAATAGCAAGAAAAGGAAGTTAAAGAAAATCATGATATGACAATGGTTTGGGCACAAAAAGACCCGAATTCGCATATAAATATTACTACGAAATTAGGGTCGGACTAGCAATTATTATTTTATTTCAGCCACATGTTTATAATCTCTGTTCCAACACTGTAACACACTCAACATGCCCTGTCTGAGGGAACATATCAACTGGCTGTACTTCTTGTGTTGCATACCCTCTATCCTCCAACACGCGTAAATCTCGTGCTAATGTTGATGGGTTACAGGATACATATACAATTCGCTTTGGCTGCATTTCTGTCATTGCTTTAAGAAGCTCTTCATCACAGCCTTTTCGTGGTGGATCGACTACGATGACATCCGGGTTTAACCCTTGCATTTTCCACCATGGCATGACTTTTTCTGCTTCACCAACGTAGAATTCTGCGTTCGTAATTCCGTTAAGTTTAGCGTTCTTTTTGGCATTGCTGATTGCTTCTGGTACAACTTCAACACCGTATACCTTTCTCGCCTTTTGGGCCATAAATAGCGAAATCGTCCCAATACCGCAATAAGCATCGATCACAGTATCCTTTGTTCCAATATCAGCATATTCCAGTGCCTTATCATAGAGTTTCTTAGTTTGTGATGGGTTTACTTGATAAAATGATTTTGCTGAAATGGCAAAGGTGATTTCACCAATTTTATCGTGAATATATTCATCGCCCCAGATTACTTTTGACTTATCCCCCATGATGACATTGGTCCTTTTATGATTAACATTATGAATGACAGATTTTATATGGGGAAACTCACTGGTAAGCTCCTCCACCAACTTGTCCTGATGTGGCAATTTATCTGTCCGCGTGACAAGGACAACCATAATATCCTTCGTTTCCTCACCCGTGCGGACCATGATATGGCGAAGAACCCCTTTATGCTCTTGCTCGTTATAAGCTTGGATGCCAAGTCGATTGGCAATGTCTCTTACAGTTTTCACAACGTCATTAATCACTTCATTATGTGTTACACATGTTTCCGTGTTTTCGATGATTCGGTGACTGCGTTTTTGATAAAATCCTGTAATGAGTTCACCGTTTTTTTCGCCAACTGGAATTTGCACCTTGTTTCGATAATGTAATGGGTCCTCCATGCCAATAATTGGTTTTACGAGGACATGTTCAAGATGTGCAATTTTTTTCATCGCATTTTTCACTTGATTTTGTTTCATTTCAAGCTGCAGCGAATAGCTCATATGCTGGAGACCGCATCCATTACAATGGACATGGCAGACAGGTTCGATCCGTTCTGGACTCTCTTTTGTCAGTTCAAGTAATTTTCCGAAACCAAAATTTTTATTTGCCTTAACAACTTTTACTTTCCCTTCTTCTCCTGGTAGGGCTTGTGGAACAAATAATGGATAGCCATTAATTTTTCCGACACCATTCCCTTCATGGGTGAGATCCTCGAAGTTAAGCGTAATTGTTTCATTCTTTTCCACTGGAGCTGATTGTTTAGCCATTGGTACCTTCCTTTACGTTCTTGTATGTGGTTATTATCTTATCATATCCTGATTGAACTTTTACAGAACAAAAGCGCAAGCGCCTGTTCAGCGCCGTATGGACTGGACTGACCCGTGTGAGATAAAGGATACACGAAGAGCGTAAGCGATTCGATGTTGACTTATCGTAGACACGGGAGGGAAGTCCACTAGGCGCTAGGCGCTGGAGCTAGACGTCGCTGATTCGGAAGTCCGGTTATCCACAGTACTTAAATTTTATAATTTCCTAACAGTTATAAAACCCTTGACGTCTTCAAAGGACATCAAGGGTCTAACCTTTTTTGCTCAGTTTGTGATTCTACAAACTTATCCGGTACAAAAAACTCAATATGCTGTTGGAGATTCTTAAATTCCCCTGGCAGCATTCCACCAAATTCACCGTCTATATTTAACTGCATTTTCTCATCCGTATCGACTTTTACTTCTTTTGCCTTCACGTAAATTACATGGCTGTCCTCAAGATGTGCACCGCGCAAGGCCAGGCTTGCTATCCGAATAAACTCCGCCAAGTTCGCCTTTTTCAAAATCAGCAAGTCAAAATAACCATCGTCAAGCTTGGCATCTGGGGCAAGCTTTTCAAAGCCAGCAACCGAATTGGAGTTGGAAATTAGAAAAAGCATAATTTCTTCGTCAATAATATTTCCATCATACTCTATTTTTGCCCGTATCGGCTTCAAAGAAGGAAGCATCTCGATTCCCTTCATATAATAGGCCATCTGACCGAGCATCGTTTTTAATTTGCTTGGAACCTCATAGGTTAATTCAGTAAGCTTACCGCCACCTGCAATATTCATGAAGTATTGATCGTTCACACGACCAATGTCCAGCAGCATGGATTGATCGTTCAAGATAACATCAACTGCTTTTTTGATATCACGAGGGATACACAATGCCCTGGCAAAGTCATTTGTCGTCCCCATCGGAATAATTCCAAGCTTTGGGCGGTATTCCTGTTCTGCCATTCCATTTATGACTTCATTTATGGTACCGTCACCGCCTGCAGCTACAATTAAGTCATAGCCTCGTTCTATGGCAGTTCTCGCTGCGTTTATAGCATCACCCTCACTAGTTGTAGCGTGTGTGGATGTTTCATAGCCAGCAACTTCAAAGCGTTCTAATACTGGCGCTAATTCCTTTTTAAATGCTTCACGACCTGATGTTGGATTATAAATGATCCGGGCTGTCTTCATTGTGGATCCCTCCCCCCTGCTGTTCCAAAACTAATCTATATTTATGAGTACATTTTTAAAATACATCAACATTTATCATAGCCCTTTTTAGCCATTTTGAAAAGGGGTTTAACGAAATATTATAGACTACTGTCACCCATTTGACAGTAGTCTATATGCAAGTCGTATTATCTTTTATCCAATTCGGCTGCTAGAATCTTGTTGACCATAGGCGGATTTGCCTGTCCTTTGGTAGCCTTCATTACCTGTCCGACAAGGAAGCCCTTCGCACGTTCTTTACCGCTCTTGTAGTCGATAATTGACTGTTCATTTTCATCAAGGATTTTCGTGATAATCTCAGTTAACTGACCTTCATCGGAAATTTGTACAAGACCTTTCTCCTTTACAATCTTTTCCGGGTCGCCACCATTTTCAACTAATTCCGCAAAAACTTTCTTGGCGATTTTAGATGAAATCGTTCCATCTTCTATGAGTTCAATCATTTTAGCTAACGATTCTGGTGTTAAGGCAAGTTCATTTAATTCTTTTGCATGTTTATTCATATATCCCGACACTTCGCCCATCAGCCAATTTGATGCTTGTTTAACATCTGCATTATGATCCACTGTTACCTGAAAGAAATCGGACATTTCCTTGGAATTGGTCAGCACTTCAGCATCGTATTCCGGTAATCCAAGCTCATCTATATAGCGCTTTTTCCGTGCACCTGGCAACTCGGGAATCTCCTTGCGAATCCGTTCTTTCCATGCTTCATCAATATATAGTGGTACAAGGTCTGGCTCTGGAAAATAACGATAATCATCCGAACCTTCTTTAACTCGCATTAGAACTGTTTCTTTTGATTTTTCATCATAACGACGTGTTTCCTGTAAAATTTCACCACCAGCTAAAAGAACCTTCTCCTGACGTTTTTCTTCAAATTCCAGTCCTTTTTGGACAAAATTAAAGGAGTTCAGGTTTTTCAATTCTGACTTTGTGCCGAATTCCTCCTGCCCTATTGGACGGATGGATAAATTGGCATCGCACCTTAGTGATCCTTCTTCCATTTTACAGTCGGAAACACCGGTATATTGAATAATGTTTTTCAATTTTTCCAAGTATGCATACGCCTCTTCTGGTGATTGCATGTCTGGCTCGGACACAATTTCCACTAATGGGGTGCCTTGGCGGTTAAAGTCCACCAATGAGTAGCCATCATCCTGGTGATTTAGTTTACCTGCATCCTCTTCAATGTGAAGACGGGTAATACCAATGCGTTTCTTTTCTCCATTTACTTCAATTTCAATCCAGCCGTTTTCACCGATTGGCTTATCAAACTGGGAAATCTGGTATGCTTTTGGATTGTCCGGATAGAAATAGTTCTTACGGTCAAATTTTGTATCTGTTGCAATTTCACAATTAAGTGCAAGTGCAGCTTTCATAGCAAAATTGACCACTTCTTCATTTAATACCGGAAGAACACCAGGATACCCAAGATCAATTGGATTAACATTTGAATTCGGCTCTGCACCAAATGCATTTGGACTTGGACTGAAAATTTTGGAGTCTGTTTTTAATTCAACATGTACTTCTAGACCGATAACTGTTTCGAAATTCATTATTTTCCACCTCCAAGTTGAGGTCGTTTTGTGTGATGGTCTGTAGCTTGTTCATATGCATATGCCGCACGATAAACGGTACTTTCATCAAAATGCTTCCCTATAATTTGCAGGCCAAATGGAAGTCCTTTTTCCGAGAACCCACATGGTACAGAAATTCCGGGAACACCAGCAAGGTTTACTGGTATGGTCAGAATATCGTTTGCATACATTGTTAATGGATCATCAACTTTTTCACCAATTTTAAAAGCAGATGTTGGGGTAGTTGGCCCAATAACAACATCATATTCTTCAAAAACCTTATCAAAGTCATTTTTAATTAATGTACGGACTTTTTGTGCTTTTTTATAGTATGCATCATAGTAGCCTGAGCTTAATGCAAATGTTCCAAGCATTATACGGCGTTTCACTTCTTCTCCAAACCCTTCACTGCGGGAATTCTTGAACATATCAATCATATTATTGGAATTCTCCGAGCGTACACCGTATCGAACACCATCGAATCGTGCAAGGTTTGCGGATGCTTCTGATGATGCTATTAAGTAATAGGTCGCAACTGCATATTTAGAATGTGGTAATGATACCTCTTCCCATTCAGCGCCTAGGGATTCGTATACTTTTAGCGCGTTCATGACAGATTCCTTCACCTCAGGTTCAACACCTTCAGCAAGGTATTCTTTTGGCACAGCGATTTTAAGACCTTTCACATTACCAGTCAGTGCCTCGGTGTATGCAGGGACATCAATATCAGCGCTGGTTGAATCCATCTTGTCATGTCCTGAAATAACTTCCAGTACGCGTGCATTATCTTCAACGTTTCGCGTGATTGGGCCGATTTGGTCAAGAGACGATGCAAATGCCACCAATCCGAAACGCGATACTCTCCCATATGTTGGCTTTAATCCAACAACCCCACAAAATGCAGCAGGCTGACGGATTGAACCACCTGTGTCAGAACCTAAAGAGAACAACACTTCTCCTGCAGCTACAGATGCTGCTGATCCACCACTTGAACCACCTGGAACATGATCAGTATTCCATGGGTTGCGAGTTGGCATATAGCTTGAATTTTCATTTGATGAACCCATCGCGAATTCATCCATATTCAGCTTACCAATTGTTACAGCCTTTTCATTGTTCAGCTTCTCAACAACATCTGCATTGTAAAGCGGGTCATCAAAGTTTTTTAAAAATTGACTTCCACATGTTGTACGCAATCCTTTGGTTACAATATTATCCTTAATACCGCTTGGGATACCAAATAAACGCGCTGTTTCATCCGGGGCAGCATCCAATTGCTTTGCCTGACTGCGTGAATGCTCTTCATCCAATGTCAAAAAGGCCTGTACCTTATCATCGACCTCATTAATACGGTCATATGACGTGTCAATCAGGTCTTCTACTGATATTTCTTTATTATGTAGCATTGTTTCTAATTCTTTTATGCTATGTTCAAATAACGACATGCTGTTCCCTCCCTACTCCAAAATCGATGGTACACGAAAATAACCATTCTGCTTATCAGGAGCATTCTTTAATGCATCCTCTTTTGATATCCATTCTTTAGGCTCGTCCTTACGAAGAACATTTTTCAAATCCATAACATGTGTCGTAGGCTCCACACCTTCTGTATCCAGTTCATTTAGTTGTTCAGCATAATCTATGATCGAACTAAGCTGGTCGGTAAACAGATCTGCCTCATCTTCTGTAACTGCTAATCTTGCTAAGTGGGCAACATGCTTCACTTGTTCCTTTGAAATATCTGCCATTAATGACACCTCCATGAAAGGTAGTTTTTATTATTTTAATCGATTTTATATTTTAAAAGACACTATTGATAATAGCAGAAATTGCCTTGTGTAATCAACTAAACAGAAAAACCACTTCCCTCGTTAAGGAGGAAAGTGGCTTTTGACTTAATCAATTATTCATTAAATGTAGCTTCAGCTTTATCAAAATCAGCTTCAATCTCTGGTGAAGGCTTTCCTGCTTTACTAACTAATACTGCAACAATTAAGTTGAGTATGAAACCAGGAACGATTTCATAAAGGTCGAATACTCCACCTGCCAGGAATTCACCCCAAACGATAACTGTAACAGCACCAACTATAATACCTGCTAATGCACCATTTCGAGTAAATCTTTTCCAGAATAGTGCTAGGATGATAGTTGGTCCGAATGCTGCACCAAATCCAGCCCATGCATAACTTACAAGCTCTAGTACAGAACTGTCTGGGTTCATAGCAATCAGTGCTGCAATTAGAGCAATTCCAAGCGTAGCGAATCTGCCAATCCATACAAGTTCTTTGTCAGAAGCGTCACGACGGAAAAGAGCTCTGTAAACATCTTCTGCAACAGCTGATGATGATACTAACAGCTGCGAGTCAATTGTACTCATAATAGCTGAAAGGATCGCAGCTAATAAGATACCCGCAATAATTGGGTTGAATAAAATCTGGGAAAATGCAATAAAGATTTTCTCCGGATCCTCAAGCATTTGGAATCCATTTTCAGTAATGACATTAATCCCAAATTGGGATAAAACGCCAACGTCTTGTGTATGAATAAATGCCAATCCGACAAAACCTGTAAATATTGCACCATAAAGCCCAAGAATCATCCATGTCGTACCGATAAAGCGTGCTTTTGGAACATCCTTATGTGAACGCAATGCCATAAAACGGACGAGTATATGTGGCTGTCCAAAATAACCAAGTCCCCAAGCTAAAGAAGATATAATTGCCATAATACCAACACCTTGAACCATTGTCAGATGGTCAGGGTTGATTTGTCCTACAGCATTTACTGCAGCGTTCCAGCCGCCCATTTCATTAAGGGCAACAATCGGAACCAGAATTAGTGCTAAGAACATCAAGATACCTTGAATAAAGTCAGTCCAAGTAACAGCTAGGAAACCACCTAATAATGTATATGAAACAACTACTAGTGTACCAATCCATAAAGCTGAGTTATAAGATAAACCAAATGATGCTTCAAATAGTTTCGCTCCGGCCACCATTCCTGATGAAGTATAAAAAGTGAAGAATAATAAAATGACTAAAGCAGAGATAACGCGTAGTACGTGAGACTTGTCTTTAAAGCGATTCTCTAAGAAGTCTGGAACTGTAATAGAGTCATTGGAAACCTCTGTATAAATTCGAAGACGTTTCGCAACAAATTGCCAGTTTAAGTAAGCACCAATTGCCAATCCGACTGCAATCCACGCTGATCCCATTCCTGATGCATAAACAGCACCCGGTAAACCAAGCAGTAACCAACCACTCATATCCGAGGCACCCGCACTTAATGCTGCGACGCCTGGTCCAAGTGAGCGTCCACCTAGTACATAGTCAGATAAATTGTTTGTCATACGGTACATTACAATACCAATAATTAGCATACCTATTAAATAAACAATAAACGTAATCAGTGTTTCAAGGCCCATTTACTTTTTCCCCCCTTCTGTGAACATTGTAATAATCGACAGTATAATTAAAATCGGCATAGGTATAAATAACCAAAGCCATGATGCACCCGAAATAGCGTATTCCATTGGCGCACTCCCCTTTCTGAATTTTTTTAATTATGCTACATTTCAATAATAGCACAAATATAATACTTTCACACCATAATATTTTTTACAACAGTGCTAGGTTAATTCTAAACCTTTAGATAATTGTGTTATCTTTTTGATGCATTGATACCATAGGACTTATAGAGCATTTTAAAATATGAAAAAAATTACAGATTTTAGATTGTTATATACAATAATTTTTACTCAAGTAGGGATTTATTGGAATATATTGGGTTTATATAATGCGGAATTTAGTAGAATTAGGAGATGTTTTTTGATATCATTCGCCTTTTTGTTAATGTTGTAACCGTATGTTGATGTTTGCGTTCTTCTGTTGATGTCTTGTTTTTCTAATGATATTCCTTGCCTTATGCAAATATGTTCAAATACTTACAACAAAAAAAGGCCTGAAATAGCTTCCACACTATTTCAGGCAAGTTCATCATATAGTAATAGGGTAAAAAAATTACTTGCACTTCTCAAGAACTTACAAGAGACTTGAGTCATGGCTGATTGAAAATACACTTGGTTCCAAGTCTGATGCTAGCTCTGCTGGCTCTTGTGCGAATAGGAAGCCTGCTACTAGAAGTGTACCTAGTGATAATGTAGCAATTACTTTTTTCATTTATCTCCCCTCCTTTACAGATTAATCAATTCTTCATAAGTAACATTTGCTAATTTATAGTATTTAACAGAATCCTTATACTTATTTAACTTTTCAAAGTGCCTGCCAAGCATCTTTGCATAATCAACTAAATTAGCAAAATCTTTATGCTTTTGTAAATAAGGAATAAATTCATTAATTACCAGCATCTCAAAGTTCTCATTATCCTGGTTGATAACATAGTTGTAGGAATTAATAACATAGTAATGAATTCTAAAAGCTTCTTTATTCTTTATGTTGTCTAACATTTCAATCCCTCTATCAACCATTTCTTTTGTTTTATCAAAATCATAAATCGAATAATATTCCTTAATTAGTGATGTAACCGCGGTCAATCTAGCATTTAGTTCAACTTCAGGGTCGTTTAGTACTTCTACATAGTAATGAATTGCCTGCTTCCTGTCACCCTTTGTAGAGTGCAAATAACCCAAATTCTGGTTTGTCAGCTGTCAGCTGAATGATTTGCCTGTTCTTGCTCAGCTCACCCAAATGTTTTGCTAAATTATGGTTCTTTATTGACTTATCATACATTCTAATTCTCCGATATGAAATCCCCAGTAAAACATGGCATTGGGCACAGCGGATAAAGTTGTACTGTTTTCGAAAGATATCAATAGCTTTATCAGAGTATTCAATTGCCTCAAGTGTATTATGTAACTTACTGTGTGTAACGGCAATTGTATACTGTAAATCTGCAATTTTTTCTTCTGATAATTCTAGTTGATTTAATTTTTCCTCTGCAATCTTATACATCCGCATCGCCTGGTTAAATTCGGTTTTAGCAGTACTGTAGTTCCCTTTAAACTTATACCAATAGAATTGGTGCAAGCTATCAAAGGTTCCAGACATATCAGCGAGTCTATTAATCTGAGTTAATGCTTTTTCGTATTCGCCTAGTATTAAAAAATACCTTATCTTATGAATCTCAAACATTATTAGACTGTCAGAGTGATGTTCATACATAAGTTCATTTAATTCTTTATATGTTTTGATGATCTCTTCTTTGTCGTTAACCTCAAACAGCATTTCATACCACTGCTGGCACTTGTCCCTAATTGTCTCGTCTGTTTCATTGTTGAGCTGAATTCCAAGACGGGTGCACAAGAGGCTTATTACATTTGAGCTTGCCTCTGTTTTTTGGTTCTCTATTTTTGATAAATATGCAAAAGAGACAATTCCCTCAGCTAGCTCCGCCTGGGTCATTTCCTGTTTAATGCGGTGTAATTTGATATATGGACCTATTTCCATCTTTATACCCACCTCACTAGCTGATTTTAAACATAAATTAGTTAAAGTTTCTATATTTCTATAATAACATATTTTCAAATAATTCATATTGGGAAAGTTGAGGGGTTTATATTGCGATAAACGCCCAAAAAACTTGCTAACTTTCCTGAAATGAGGAAAGTTTGATATAAAAAGCCCTTTTTTGCACATTTAAGCGCAAAAAAGGGCTTTGTCGAAATTTGTAAGTCTAATTACTTAGAACATTTCTGATGTTGTCTTACCTTGCATGTGGTGGATTAGGTAGTCCGGACCACCTGCTTTTGAGTCTGTACCTGACATGTTGAAGCCGCCAAATGGCTGATAACCAACAATAGCAGCTGTACAGCCACGGTTGAAGTAAAGATTTCCGACATGGAAGTCTTCACGCGCCTTCTCCTGGTGAACACGGTTGTTGGTAATTACTGCACCAGTCAGACCGTATTCAGTGTTATTGGCAATCTCGATTGCATGATCGAAATCTTTTGCTTTTGTTAACCCAACAACTGGTCCAAAGATTTCTTCCTGCATAATGCGTGCATCTGGATCAAGATCAGCAAATACAGTTGGATTTACGAACCAGCCTTTACTATCATCACCATCTCCACCAGCAAGAAGTTTACCTTCTTTCTTACCAATCTCAACATAACTCATAATTTTATCATATGCACCCTGGTCAATAACTGGCCCCATAAAGTGTGAGTTATCATGTGGATCACCAGCAGACTTTTCTTTTGTTAATGCTGCTACGCGATCTTTCACTTGATCATATACATCTTCGTGTATTACAGCACGTGAACATGCTGAACATTTTTGGCCAGAGAAGCCAAATGCTGATTGAACAATCGATTGTGCAGCAAGTTCAAGATCTGCTTCATTATCGACAACGATAGTATCCTTACCGCCCATTTCGATGATGGTACGCTTAAGCCACTTTTGTCCTGGCTGTACTTTTGCAGCACGTTCAAAAATACGGGTGCCGACATCACGAGAGCCAGTGAAGCTTACGAAACGTGTCCGCGGATGATCTACAAGATAGTCACCAACTTCACTTCCTGGCCCAGGAATATAGTTAATTACACCTGCAGGCATTCCTGCTTCCTCAAGTACTTCCATCAATTTATATGCAATAACAGGGGTTGTGCTAGCTGGTTTCAGTAATACAGTGTTACCCGAAACCATTGAAGCAACAGTTGTACCTGCCATAATTGCGAAAAGGAAATTCCATGGTGAAATAACCACGCCAACGCCTAATGGGATATAATTATATTGGTTATACTCGATTGGACGGCTATTAATTTCAACGCCATCTTTAAATTTGAGCATCTGACGGCCGTAATATTCCATGAAATCAATTGCTTCTGCTGTATCAGCATCCGCTTCTTTCCATGGCTTTCCACCCTCTTTTACTAAGTGTGCAGTAAATTCATGCTTGCGTCGTCTAACAATTGCTGCCGAACGGAAGAGAATATCTGCACGAAATTTCGGATCTGACTTTCTCCACGTTTCAAATGTTGTATCAGCAACTTTCATTGCCTGTTCAGCCAGTTCCTGATTAGCTTTTGAGACATAACCCACAACTTCATCTTTTTTTGCAGGGTTATACGATTTAATCTTATCTTCTGTTGTAATGCGCTCCCCACCAATGATTAATGGGTATTCTTTACCAAGATCAGCTTCAACCTTCTTAAGTGCTTCCAGCATCGCCGTTCTATTTTCTTCTACGGTAAAGTCTGTAAAAGGTTCATGCTTGTACGGTACTACCATGAAAAAACCTCCTTTAAAATTCTGCATTCACTCCATGATTGCGTTTTCATATTCTACACAAAATAAGGGCTGGAGCTTTCCCATCCCTTATTTTAACCGAATCACCCAAACACTTCAATGAATCTAGTTTATTTATCGAAAATGTGAACTTCTGGTTTTTCTTCTCCTGCACTCCGGTATATAATACTCTCCATCTTATTGTTGGATTTTATTTTGACTTCAAGATCATAATAGTCTGGAAACATTTCTGTGATTAACTGGTACGTATACTGTGTAAAACCTATAACTTCACCTTTTCCGTAAAACTCCAGCGGGATTTCCAGTGTTAATTTCTTTAGTTCTTCATTAATGTAGAAACCTTCACCGATAACACCAACATAATTCGGAAAATATTCTTCTATCTTTTTACCGAAATCTTGTATTAATTGTTGCTGATCATAATATTTTTCTTTCCCTTCATCTGAAGGGAAAAGGATATTTTCCTCATTTACTGTTTCCCATTCTCCTATCGACATGTCACTACCTTTTACACCTGTTTTTGCAACAAAGCTCCCAGGTACAGGTGACCCTTGGTCTTCTTCTCTGTACAAGGCGATAAGAATAGGGATTTCACTTAGTCCCTCCATTTTGCGGATTCGCTCAAGAACAGTTTGTGCAATTTTTTTTCCTTTTTTAAGCATCGTTGATTTTGGTATTTCATGATGGTAACTCGATCCGAAATCTTCTATTTGAAATGTATATTCCGATTTCATTGCAATACCAATGGACATCCCTACTAGTTCAACAGAATTATCTTCATTCTTTTTCAGAAAGTTCTGCTCCAGAATATGGGTTAGATATTTTGGATTGTCTTTTTGTTGTTTTACTGATTCATCATCTTTAATTGTCGGGTTAAGTGCCAACGTATTCTCATGTTTGAGTTCTTCGATTTTACTCTTAGCTACATTATTTTCTTTGTAGTTTTCGATTGTGACCGCTAACTGTTGTTCTGTCATTTCTCGCTCAAGCCAGTTGTACATCATATCCTTTTCTAAATACTGACCTTCTTCAAAAAAGTACTTTTCCGGGTCATAGTATTCTTTAGAAAGTCGTCTTAAACCTTGTTCCATTTCATCTATATCCAACCTGTTACCCATTTGGTTGACGATAACTCCACGGGATGCGCTTGGTCGATATGGAAGTATTGTTCGGTAATCCTCTTTAGAGAATTGGTTGCTTGAGACGATTGATGTATTCTGTTCTGGTTCATCCTCTTGTTTGATAACCTCATCATCATTGATACTTGGGCTACAGCTCGTTAAGAACAATAGCGTGCCTAACAACCCAACAATAACTTTTTTCACAACGCTCCACTCCCTTAATCATCTAAGACATCTTTAAGTTGTTGTTCGTTCCAGATCAAGATATCGAGCTTTTGTGCTTTTTCTAATTTCGATCCGGCATCTTCCCCTGCTATAACAATGTCTGTTTTTTTACTTACACTACCAGTGATAGACCCGCCAAGTTGTTCAATAGCACTCTTTGCATCTGATCGTGTAAATAGTTCCATTTTCCCCGTGAGGACCACCGTTTTCCCAGAAAAAGGTGAATCCTCAGCAATATCCTGTTTTTTCGGTCCTGTGTATTTCATATTTACGCCTAGCGTATTTAATTCACGAAGGAGTTCATCGACTTCTTCCTCGGCAAAATAACGGACAATAGAGTCAGCCATCACTTCGCCCATTTCATTAATTCCAATGATATCATCAAACGTTGCCTGTTGTAAGGCTTCCATCGTTTCAAAATGGGCTGCAAGTGTTTTTGCTGCTTTTGAACCAACGAAACGAATTCCGAGGCCGAAAAGCAAACGTTCCAGCGAATTAGCTTTGGATGCCTCAATTGCTTTTAATAAATTATCAACTGATTTCTCGCCCATCCGCTCCAATTCAAGCAGATCAGCCCGCTCCAAACGATAAAGATCAGCTATCGTCTGGATCAATTTTTCTTGAAATAGTTGAATGATCACCTTTTCCCCAAGGCCATCAATGTTCATTGCATTTCGGGAAACGAAGTGAATTAGCCCTTCTTTTAACTGTGCAGGGCAGTTAGGATTAATACAGCGCAATGCGACTTCTTCTTCCAACCGGACAAGTTCGCTGCCACATGCTGGACATTCATCAGGCATATGAAATTCCTGTTCACGACCTGTTCGTTTATCTGCAACAGCACGAATAACTTCCGGAATAATATCTCCAGCCTTTTTAATAACAACGGTGTCACCGATGCGAATGTCCTTTTCACGAATTAAGTCTTCGTTATGTAACGATGCTCGCTTCACGGTTGTTCCAGCTACTTTTACTGGTTCCAATATTGCTGTTGGAGTGATCACACCTGTGCGTCCTACACTTAATTCTATCTCGTGAAGGGTCGTTACCACCTCTTCTGCCGGAAATTTATATGCAATTGCCCAGCGTGGACTTTTTGCTGTGAATCCAAGTTCCTCTTGCTGTGTAAGATTGTCTACTTTTACCACAATGCCATCTATTTCATAATTTAAATTTGGCCGCTCGTTTTCCCAGTGCTCGACATATTCAATAACTTCATCGATGGTTTCGCACTTTTTCCATTCCGGATTTGTCTTAAATCCTAGCTTCTTTAAATAATCAAGCCGTTCACTATGGGATTCCAATGTACCTGCATCCCACTCTCCGACACCATATAAAAATATATCCAGATTCCTTTTTGCTGCGATCTTTGGGTCAAGTTGCCGCAGTGAACCTGCTGCAGCATTCCTTGGGTTGGCAAATGGTTCCTCTTCTTTTTCTTCACGTTCGTTATTTAATGCAATGAATGATTTATGTGGCATAAATGCTTCGCCACGAACTTCGATTGTTTCTTTTTCTTTAATCTTAAGCGGGATACTGCCTATTGTTTTAAGGTTGCTTGTAATATCCTCACCAATTGTTCCATCACCGCGTGTAGCACCACGAACAAACCTGCCATCTTCATATAATAATGAAATGGCAAGACCATCTATTTTAAGCTCACAAACATATGCTATAGCGTCATCCGTTCCTTGACTGGCACGTCGGGCGAAATCACGAAGATCAGTCGCATTAAAGGCATTACCCAGGCTCAGCATTGGTACATTATGCTGTACCTTTTGAAAAGCATCCAACGGTTCACCGCCAACACGCTGTGTAGGTGATTCAGGTGACGTTAGTTCGGGAAATTCTTCCTCTAAGTTACGTAGTTCCTGCATTTTTTGGTCATATTCTGCATCAGGAACACTTGGATTATCAAGTACATGGTATTCATGATTATATTGATGCAGTACTTCTGTCAGCTCATTAATTCTCTGTTGTGCTTGTGGTTTATCCATTGCCCAAGCACCTCCTTATTCTTTCGTAATTGGAGCAAATTTGGCTAACACACGTTTAATTCCTGTTGGCGCTGGAAAGGCGATATCCATTTCCATTGCTTCTCCTTCACCCCGCACCTTAACAACAGTGCCAACACCCCACTTATTGTGTTTTGCTTTATCACCTGGTCCCCATGATTCACTCTCGGCACCAGTTGTGCTCTGCATTTTTTCGGCACGTCGTTTTTTCACAGGTGATGGTTTATCTGGTGATTTAGAAATAGAACCATACATTGTAGATCGGGCCTGCTCAATACCGTCGACGAGTTCTTCCGGAATTTCATTGATGAATCGGCTGATTGGATTCATATTTGTCCGACCATACAGGGTACGCATTTTAGCGTGTGTTAAGTAAAGCTGCTGTTCAGCTCGTGTAATTCCAACGTATGCTAAACGTCGCTCTTCTTCCATTTCTTCATTATCAAACATCGACCTGCTGTGTGGAAACACATTCTCTTCCAAGCCAATTAAAAAGACAACAGGAAATTCCAGTCCTTTGGCAGCATGCAATGTCATCATAGTAATTTTTTCTTTATTTTCGGAGTCTTCGTCATCATCAACACGATCTAAGTCAGCGATTAAGGCTAAGTCAGTCAAAAATGCAACAAGTGTTTTATCTTCACTTACCTTTTCGAAGTCCTGTGTTACGGTCTTAAATTCTTCCAAGTTTTCGATACGGCTTTGTGATTCGATTGTTCGTTCATTTTTCAGCACCTGTTCATAACCTGTACGTTGTAAAATTGCTTCAACCATATCTGTCGCCGTTAAAAACTCCTGTTGCTGGGTCAGCGTTTTAATCAAATTACCAAATTCTGCTAACGCGTTTGCAGCCTTTTTAGGTACACCGGTAAAATCAACCTCTTTTACTGCCTGATAAAATGATATATCATGCTGTGCGGAATAGGCACGCAATCTTTCTACTGAAGTTTTTCCAATACCACGTTTTGGTGCATTAACCACACGTTCAAAGCTTAAGTCATCATCAGGATTTGTGATTAGCCTTAAGTAGGCGACCATATCCTTAATTTCTTTCCGATCATAGAACTTTGTTCCGCCCACCATTTGATAAGCAATATTCGACTTCATGAAAGTATCTTCAACGGCACGTGATTGGGCATTTGTTCGGTATAATATGGCTATATCATTCGCTGAAAAGCCTTCTTCACGTATTAACTCCTGGATTTTATCCGTTATAAACAATGCTTCCTCTTGTTCGGTTCCACCTTGGAAATAATGGATGTTCTTTCCCTCTGCATTTTCAGTCCAGAGGTTCTTCGGCTTCCGTCCTGAATTATGCTCAATCACTTTATTCGCTGCAGAAAGAATCGATTTAGTCGAACGATAATTTTGTTCAAGGAAAACGGTTCTTGCTGAAGGATAATCTTTTTCAAAGGACAGGATATTCGCAATGTCAGCCCCACGCCAGCCATAAATGGACTGATCAGAATCACCGACAACACATAGGTTCTGAAAACGGTTTGCCAGCTGCTGTACTAAATAGTATTGGGCATGATTCGTATCCTGATACTCATCCACATGAATGTACTGGAATCTGCGCTGGTAATATTCCAATACTTCCGGAATCCTTTTGAATAAATGGATTGTCTGCATTATTAAATCATCAAAATCGAGTGATTGGTTTTTTTGCAGGGTTTTCTGATACTTGTCATATACCTGTGAGACTTGCCGTTCGAAAAAGTCACCGACATTCCTGCTGTATTCCTCAGGTGTGATTAATTCATTTTTTGCAGTGCTAATAGCCCCAAGCATAGCACGCGGCTCGAACTTTTTCGGGTCAATATTAAGGTCTTTTAAAGTTTGTTTGATAACTGATAATTGGTCGCTACTATCAAGAATTGTGAAATTTTTGCTATAACCAATCCGATCAATATCTCTTCGTAAAATACGCACACACATTGAGTGGAAGGTTGATACCCAAATTTGACCGCTTCCCATTCCAACAAGTTTATGTACACGGTCCTTCATTTCGCGTGCAGCTTTATTTGTAAATGTAATCGCTAGGACACTTTTTGGCGAAACTTCTTTTTCACGAAGCAAATAGGCTATGCGGTGTGTAAGCACTCGTGTTTTTCCACTTCCCGCTCCAGCCATAATAAGTAATGGTCCGTCTGTATGTTTAACTGCTTGTTGCTGTTCCTTGTTTAATCCACTTAGTAAGTCACCCATCATTTGACTCACAATGACACCACCTTAATCTATATCGTTAACTGCTTTAACAGTTTTTAGTGCTTTTTTTATGTCTGTATAAATACTGTTTCCTACTACTATTGTATCTGCGTGTTCTTTCATTTCACGAGCCTGGAAATTGTTTTCAATACCTCCACCATAAAAGAGCTTCGTGTTACTCAATTGTTCCTTCACTTTTTTAACAAGTGACGGATCGCCATATGTGCCGCTGTATTCCATATAAAAGATTGGCAAATGGAAAACACGCTCAGCCATGTAGGCATATGCTGTCACATCGTCTTCATCCGGCATTTCGCAGTCTGTTTTCGAAAAAGCTTTGGATTCCTGGTTTAATACACAATAGCCTTCAACGAACATTTCATTCCAGTCCATAATATCCTTATACTCTTTGATTGCTTGATGCTGTATATCCATCATCCATTTTTTCTCGGTACTGTTGACAACCATTGGAATGAAGTAAAAATCAAATCCTGGTGTGACAGCATCCATGTTGGATATTTCCAGGGCACATGGGACTGTATGACGACGAATTCGTGAGAGTAAATCCAGCACACCATCCAATGTAACATTATCAGTCCCACCAACAATAACCGCATCAGTCCCTGACTCACAAATCATGTCAAGGTGCTCATCCGATATTTCTTTGGCAGGATCCAGTTTAAATAAGTGCTTCCATTCGTTCAATATTTGATTCAACGTTAATCCTCCATTTTCAAAAATTGGATCAGTTCATTTCAGCGTTATATTATTTCATTCTTAAAGTATACCAAAAATCAGGCAAGGAAATTAGGATAAAGTTTAATGTTTTTATGGTTTTTTAAGAAGGTGGCTAATAATGGGGAATCTCGCTTTGAGAAGACTCTTTTATTATAGCTGTTTTTCTAGAGGAATGTTGTTTTTCCTATGCAATTTTAAGTAGTTGATATAACTGCAAAGTAAGTGCTAGATTGATTTCCGTTGCGGGTAGTCGCTTCCCGCAGGAGTCGACGCCCTCCATTCCAATCAACCATCACGAAAGTAAATAATTATTGTGATTTAATCAAGCAACAAATAATTGTAATGAGATTAAAAAGCACAATACCAACGAAGAAAAGGAAAGCGTAGTGCATTTTGTATGCGGTGTTCTAGAACTCAATCATTTTTTCACAGGCAGACGGACGGGTTTTCTTTAATTCTCTAAAAGGTTAGCAGAATCTTAAATATATTTTTGCGGACACAGGAGACGCTATTTCTATAAATAAGTGACCTTTTCGAACTTATCCGGACACAAAAGCCCTTATTTTACATATATCATGGTAAATAGGGGGCATTTGTGCCAAATAGGGTCCCTGGTGTCCGCCAACAAGTCCATTTTATGGATTTCCGCCATATAAGGGCTCTGGTGTCCGCAAAACCTCAAGTTGGCTATGTGAAAGCTCTAATTCGATTACAAATCTTTCTTGATAGATGGCGGCTGCACATTTGGTAGCCAAGTTGGTTTCTTACTACATAACTGCAGGTATAGCTCGCACTCCTAAGTATAAGGAGTTTAGAGAAAAATGACGCTATCTCAACGAGATAGCGTCATTGTTTTATTCTTCCTCGTCCATAATACGACCTAAAACCAACTGATAGCCATCACTGCCAAAGTTAATACATCGCCGGACACGTGATATAGTAGCGGTTGAGGCATTCGTTTCATTTTCGATAACATTGTATGTGTGACCTTCTGTTAACATCTTTGCAACTTGCAATCGCTGGGCAATAGAGTGTATTTCTGACATTGTTGCAATATCATCAAAAAATTTATAGCATTCCTCACGATCTTTAAGTGACAGAATAGCATCAAACATCTGATCTAACTGTTTTCCGCGTAATTTATCAATTTGCACAACGAAACCTCCTGGTTCATACTAATTCGAAATATTTACAGATTGCCCAATTCCCGGACTTGACGGCACAACATTAACCCATGTTTTACCAGGTACAAATTCAACTGGCTTCCCATCCTTCACAGGAATTATTCGCCCATCACGATTCTCCCATTTGACTTGCTGAACCTTCCCTTTTTGAATTAGGTATCCATTTCCTCCTGAAGTTATATCGATTTCACGTCGACCTGCGTCATCAATAACTTCATGGTACGTCTCAACAATAAATATATTGTCTACCTGTATCGGTTCTTCAGAGTTCAATTCGACTGTTTTTTTCTGATCGCTGTATCGTGTATATTTTTCACTTGTTTCATCATATTCATATTCGACAATTTCCATCGGACTGTTGTCAGAATACACGATTTCGACATGGTTTGCTGCATCGCCTGAGATGTTTTTTGCTTCATCTTCTGATAAAAATGGCAGTGGCTCATAAGGATGTGTGACTTCATATCCTTTTTGAGATGCTACATCATAAACTGCTCCAAATTGTAAGTATGAGTTATGTGGTGCATTGCGGAAGGATTCACGTTTAAATAAGTGGCCATCATTATCATAAATAGAGCCATTCAAGTGTTCAATACCGCGGTTCTTAATCATATCATTTACAAAGTTCGCTGCTCCGTGATAAATATATAACGCATCATACCTGTCTGCTATCTCAAAATAGTACTCGCGTGCACTTCTTACTGGACCAACAACATCTGGTTTCTCACTCTGAAACATAGCCAGAAATCGAGTGATTTGTCCTTCCGCCAGAAATTCAAAAACAAGGTCCGCTTTCGATAGTCCAGATTGCGGTCTTGCTTTTGTATGGTTATTTACCATGACACTAACAATCCGATCATTAACTTTTTGATCAGTTTTAATACCTGTTAACGGGAATGTATTTAGCTTTTCAGGAGCTTGCACTTGATCTTTTTCTTCCACTGCATTTTCCTTTGTTTCATTGTCTCCAGCTTCCTGCTTATCATCGTCTGAGCAAGCTGCAAGTAATACAACCATTATTAATAATAGGAAATAAAATAATTTCTTCAAACCCACACCTCTTTCAACTTATAAATTTTATCTTTTTCTATTATACGCTATCGCATGTTAGCTGGAAAGAGGACTTCACGTTTCTTAACGTCCATAATTCCTTGTTGCGTAATTCGAATGTATGGAAGATGGGTTGAAGACAGGAATAATATCGAATAAATTGGGTCAGTAAAATGATAGCCAAATTCTTTCAGCAAGCTTTTAAGCTGTTTTTCTTTCTCCATCAATTCTTTCATGTCGCCGGCAAACATACTTCCAGCCAACTTAAGTGGTAGTTCAAAAATGATTTTACCTTCATGCACCAATACAAGGCCTCCACCAAGTTCCTTCATACGTTCCCAGGCAATCAGCATATCAGGTTTACTTTTACCGATAAAAACGAGATCACCTGTCGTCGAGAATGAGCTTGCCAGGGCACCCAACTGATTTGTGAATCCCTTAATCGCAGTATTTACACGCCATTTCCCGTTTCTATCTACTAATAAAAGAAACGCGTCATCATATTTACTTGGTATAAAATCAAGCGTCACGTCAGTTTCAATTGGGTATGGATTTATAATTACCTCATTTACCATCTCAAGGCCGATTGGAACAGAAAATTGCAGGTCCTCCATATTCAGATCCCAGTCGAATGTAAGTGGTTCTATATCATATTTTCCCCAGTTTATTTTAAACGTAGTGTGCTGTTCCACATTATCTTTTACAATCCATTCTCCCTTTGCCAGAACACTGACTGGGTTTGGGTTTTCCTTTTGCCTGATAAAGTTAATGTTTGCAATTCTGCCCGGTGCAATACTTCCTAGTTCCTCGTGCAGTCCATAATGCTTAGCAACATTAAACGAGGCCATACGATATGCGTCAGCAATAGGAACACCTTTTTCAATGGCAATCTCAATGCACATGTTCATGACACCATTTTCATAGAATGACGGTGTTGCTCCATCAGTTGTCATGGTAATATTATCGAAGGTTTGCAGGTTTTCTTCAAGAATTTCTTCTATTAGATTTGGTAAGTCAGGGCGTATCGATGAATATCGCAGACCAACCTGATAGCCAAGCTGTAGTCGTTTAATCGCTTCTTTTCCTGTCATTGCTTCATGTTCTGCTGATATACCTAGCAATTTCATTTTTGTTAGAGTCTTTTCGGAAGCACCCGGTAAATGTCCTTCAATCGGTTTGCCTGATTTCCTCGCCTCTTGAATCCAATACAGCAGACGGTCATCGCCAGCGAGCAGACTTGGCCATGATGTCAGCTCTCCGCCTTGTACTACTGACTCATGATTCAACCAGGACAGCACATTTTCGGTACTGAAAAGTTCTCCCTCATCCTGCAGTGCTGTTTGCGAATCAAATCTTGCCCACCAATACATTGAAACAGGAAATCTATTGAACTCCTCCAGCAGCGAAAACGCTTTCTTTTTGTCTAATAAAAAATTCCACATTAAGTTATCATTTATCAATGTAGTTGTTCCAAATTTTGCGGCATGCATAGCAAGTGATTCGGGGTTATACAGCTGGAATGGGTGTGCATGCGGTTCCATGTACCCAGGCACAAGAAATAAGCCCTCGCAGTCTATCATTTCGGTAGTTTTAGTATTTTCAGGAAGCTTATCCCCTACATACACGATGCGGTCATTTAAAATCCAGATGTTCGCACGTAACCATTGCTTCGTATATGTGTTTAAATATGTTCCGTTTTTCAAAAGAATTGTTGGTGCTACTTTTCCATCAATAACAGCAACATGTTCCCTTAGTTCACGGTTTCTCCAGTAGTATCCATTTTGTAGCATATAGCAACGCTCCAATGTGTAATTTTTTCCATCTTAACATATTTTTCGCTTTAGTACTGTAAAGTTTTTGTATATTAAAATGAAAGTTTTGTGACATATCGTTATTTTACTTGCTAGCTAGAATAAGGAACATAATGATAAATACTCAAATAAGATGGGTATATATTGAATTTCCCTTTAGACGTTAATCTTTTTTGTTAGGGGTGGTATCAGTGCCAACAATAACTGGGGAAGAGTATGTTAATCGTATTAATCAATTAGAATCAGATGTTTGGTGTACTGGCGAAATGGTTAAAGGAAATATTTCAGAGCATACCGCTTTTAAGGGGGCAATTAAGTCCCAAGCAGCCTTATATGACGTACAGCAAGATAATAAACTTAAAGACCTCATGACCTATATTTCGCCAACAACGGGTAAAAGAATAGGTACATCTTATTTGCAACCAAAAACGAAAGATGATCTTATTAAACGTCGTAATATGATTCAGCAATGGGCCAAAACAAACGCTGGCATGCTTGGAAGAAGTCCGGATTATATGAATACAATATTAATGGCATTCGCTTCATCAGTACAAATACTGGAAGGACAGGAAAACTGTTTTCCAGAACATCTTACCGCGTTTTACGAAAAGGCTAGAGAACAAGATCTTTCCTTTACACATACATTCATAGACCCTCAGGTGAATCGTTCACAACTCTATTTCGAATCCTCGGATAAACCAATAGCTGCAAAGATTGTTGATGATAACGACATTGGAATAGTAGTTAAAGGGGCACGCCTACTTGCTACCCAAGGTGGAATCACGGATGAGGTGCTTGTTTTCTCACCCGGGGGCATTACAGACAAGGCAAATGCCTTTGCATTTTCCATACCCAGCCATACAAACGGATTAAAATTTATCTGCAGAGAATCATTTGTTAAAGGTGATTCTAAATTTAACTATCCCCTGAGTTCACGCTTTGAAGAGATGGATTCAATTGTTGTTTTTGATAATGTAATTGTACCATGGGAGCGTGTGTTTTTTTACAAAAATCTTAAGGTTGCTAATTCATTTAAAGAAAATAGCGCATTTCTTCCATTTACACTTCATCAAGTGGTATCAAGACAAATTGTTAAAGTTGAATTTGTTCTGGGCGTTGCACAATCAATTATAGACGCCATAAACATTGGTGAATATCAAAACGTACATGAAAAGGTTTCCGAAATAATTACCTCTTTGGAAACAATGAAAGCTCTATTAACCAAGGCTGAAGAAAATGCCTCGATAGACAAATTTGGATTAATGCGACCAGAACAACAACCACTCCAGGTGGCTATGAGTTCTTTCCCAAAGGTTTATCCAAGATTAATAGAGATAGTGCAACTACTTGGATCTAGTGGAATGATTTCGATACCAACAGAAGAGGATTTTAACTCCGAAATCAGAGGAGACTTAGACCAATATTTGCAGTGCAAGTCAAGGGATGCAGATGACCGGGTTAAACTATTTCGGTTAGCTTGGGACTTAACAATGAGCGCATTTGGAACTCGGCAGACCCAATATGAAAGGTTCTTCTTTGGAAACCCAGCGATACTATCCAGCGAATTGTATAAAAGTTATGATAAAGAAAAGTATACACAATGGGTTAACGAATTTCTTGAGTAAAGATCAAAAGCGCTAGCCCCCGTTTAGCGAGTATCGATTGCGCTCAGCGCTGCAGTTGGGTCGACGTTGCCGCAAAAGGGATGGCTTAGTCAATCTTTCTTCCATAGAATTAGCTGAACTTGACTTATCGTAGGGATGTGAAGGAAATCCACTAGTCGCTGGACGTTGCTGGATTGGAAGTAAAGTAATCCTAAGCACTAAAAATTATAGATTCCTAAACAGGATCAAAGCCCAGGACCGAATATATCGTCCCGGGCTCAATATACCATTACTATTATTTACCAATATCTCTCCGGTAGTAAAAATCATTCGATACACCATAAGGTCCCAGAATTTCATATGAAATTTCGGCAGCTTTAGATATAGTAGAGCCCTTCGCCCCTGCCAGTAGGACCCTGCCACCATCAGATACTAGCCCTGTCTCAGTTTGCTTTGTTCCCGCTTGAACAACAAATCCGTCAGTATATTGCTGTATTTCCATTAGTGGAATTCCCTTCTTATATGAAGCAGGATAGCCTTTCGCCGCAACTACTACTCCGGCGCAGTACTTTTCATCCCATTCGAGATCTGGATCAGTTCCGTTCATCACATCCCAGAAAACCTGGATAAGATTATTTACCAGCAGCGGCAGAACTACTTGTGTTTCAGGATCACCAAAACGTGTGTTGAACTCGATTACTTTTGGGCCATTTCCTGTCATTATCAGCCCTGCATATAGAATTCCTGTAAATGGTCGCCCTTCATTCATTAAACCATCGGCGGTCCTTTGAAGAATTTTATCAACTGTATAGTCTAGGGTTTTCTGGGAGATATCTGGTACCGGGGCATAAGCGCCCATGCCTCCTGTGTTCGGTCCTTGATCATCGTCGTATGCACGTTTGTGGTCACGAGCAGGAATCATCGGGTACACACTTTTTTCATGGACAAATGCCATTAACGAGAATTCTTTTCCGATTAGGCATTCTTCAATTACTATTGTTGCACCAGCATCAGCAAAAGCCTTGTTGACCAGCATATCATCAACAGCTTCGATTGCCTCTTTTTCTGTTTCAGCAACAACAACCCCCTTGCCAGCTGCAAGTCCATCCGCTTTCACTACAATCGGTGCGCCTTTTGCTTCAATATATTCCTTAGCATCGTCAGGATCGGTGAAGCTAGCATAGTCAGCTGTTGGAATGTCATATTTTTGCATAAATGATTTCGCAAAACGTTTACTTCCTTCTAATAAGGCTCCTTCCTTAGTCGGAGCAAAAATAGCTAGATTTTCTTCCTGAAACCGATTAGCAATCCCTGCCAGCAATGGGTTCTCTGGTCCGACAATTGTGAGATCTATCGTATTTTCTTTAGCAAATCCTACTAAACGATCGATGTCCATTTCTGAAATTTCCACACATGTGGCCACTTCGGCAATTCCTCCATTACCTGGTGCCGCATATAACTGATTAATAGTATTACTTTCGGCTAGATTCATTGCGATACTATGTTCACGTCCACCTCGTCCGACAACTAATATATTCATTCAGAACACCCTTCATGTTTAATGTTTAAAATGCCGCATCCCCGTATAAACCATGGAAATTCCGTACTCGTTACACATATCAATCGAGTCCTGGTCACGCTTAGATCCGCCTGGCTGAATAATCGCTGATATACCAGCCTTTGCAGCTATCTCCACTGTGTCTGGCATTGGGAAAAATGCATCGGATGCCAGTACTGCACCTTTTGCCTTTTCTTCAGCCTGTTCAAGCGCAATTCCTGCTGCCCCTACACGATTCATTTGCCCTGCACCAACACCAACCGTCTGCATTCCTTTAGCCAGGACGATAGCATTCGATTTCACATGCTTTACGGCTTTCCAGGCAAATAACAGATCCTTGATTTCATCCTCAGAAGGTTTTTTATCCGTTGGAAATGTAAGGTCCTTTTGATCGACTTCTGCGTCATCATTACTTTGAATTAACACGCCGCCTTTTACCGTTGTCAGCTTGTGATAGGTTGACTGCTCATTAACCATTGCCAATTCAAGCAATCTTATATTTTTCTTTTTCGTCAAAACTACTAATGCTTCTTCGGTAAATTCCGGCGCAATAACAATTTCTAGAAAAATCTCGCTTAATTGATGCGCTAACTCAACATCAATTTTGCGGTTGCAAGCAACAATCCCGCCAAAAATCGAAACAGAATCAGCCTCATATGCCTTGGAAAAAGCCTGATTTATCCCTTCTGCAACACCAATTCCGCATGGATTCATGTGTTTCACGGCGACTGCAGTAGGGCTCTCGTATTCAGCAATTATTTCAAGAGCTGCGTTTGCATCCTGGATATTGTTGTAGGAAAGTTCTTTTCCATGCAATTGTTTTGCTGAAGCCAGACTCATTATGGTTTCAGTTGGATTTTTATAAAATGCGGCAGTTTGATGTGGGTTTTCTCCATAACGTAAGGTCTGCGCCTTTTCATATGTTACGGTATAATTCTCAGGAAAAGCATCCTCGGTAAAATAACTAGCAATCATTGAATCATATTGCGCTGTATGGCTGAATACTTTTGCAGCAAGCTTTTTCCGTTCTGTTTTGTTTAGACTATTTTCCTGTAATGACTCCAAAATGCTGTTATAATCAGCCGGATCAACAACAACCGTTACATCAGCAAAACTTTTTGCTGCTGCACGTAACATTGTAGGACCGCCAATATCAATGTTTTCTACGATTTCCTCTTCCGTTACATCCAATTGATTAAGCTTTTGCTTAAATGGATAAAGGTTAACAACTACCATATCTATTGGATGAATGCCACTTTCTGCAAGCTGCTTCTGATGATCATCATTATCGCGTTTTGCAAGTAACCCCGCATGAATTATCGGATGCAATGTTTTAACACGGCCACCAAGCATTTCCGGGAAACCTGTTACATCTTCTACTGCTATAGCTTGAATACCTGCTTCAGTTAATTTTTTCAGCGTACCACCTGTTGAAATAATTTCATAACCTAATTCAACAAGTCCATCGGCAAACTCGGTAATGTTGGCTTTGTCAGAAACGCTAATTAGTGCTCGTTTTTTCATGTGGAATACTCCTCACTGTTTGGATATTATGTTTGTTTTGGGTGGTCGTTGCGCGAGTTCTGGCTGCTGTCGCTCGAGTTTCGGTGCTTGTTGCGCGAGTTCCGGCCGCTATCGCGCGAGTTTTCGACTTGTCGCGCGAGTTTCCGTGATTGTTGCGCGAGTTTCGGCCGCTATCGCGCGAGTTGGGACGCTGTCGCGCGAGTTCTCCCTGTTGTCGCGCGAGTTTCGGTGCCGCTCGCGCGAGTTCTCCCTGTTGTCGCGCGAGTTTCGGTGCCGCTCGCGCGAGTTCCACCTGTTGTCGCGCGAGTTTTTGACTTGTTGCGCGAGTTCCGGCTGTTATCGCGCGAGTTTTCGACTTGTCGCGCGAGTTCCCCCTGTTGTCGCGCGAGTTTACATCCTCACTTCATCAGCCGATTGATAACTATAGGGTACAATTTGTGCTCCACTTGCTGGATTCGCTCTTTCAACGTTTCCGCTGTATCATCGCTGAAAACTTCTACCGATTCCTGTGCGATTATTGGTCCTGTATCGATTCCTTCATCTATATAGTGAACAGTTACACCAGTCGTACTGACTCCTGCCTTAAAGGCCTGTCCAATTGCATCTTTACCTGGGAATTCCGGCAGCATTGATGGATGAATGTTAATAATCCTATTTTTATAGGCGTGCAGTAGTGTTGGTCCGACTATTCGCATGTACCCTGCTAAAAATATCCATGAAATATCTGCTTGTTGCAGCCTGCGGACTAGCTCCTTTTCGTAATCAGATTTTGATGCATACTCCTTTGAATCAAAAACGAGCGTTGGGACACCAAACTTCTTCGCTTTCTCAAGGACACTGGCACCAGGTTTGTCACAAACGAGAAGCGCAACTTCACATAGAAGGTCGTTATTTTCCATGATAGCCTGAAAATTACTGCCCGCACCTGATGCGAATACAGCCGCCCTTATTTTTTTCATGATGTAAAATACACTCCTTCGTTTGATGTAACCTTCCCTATAACGGAGGCTGTTTCCCCTTGTAAGCAATTTAATACGTCGGCAACATCTTCCTGGCCAACGACGATTGCCATACCAATTCCCATGTTAAATACGCTGTACATATCCTCATCAGGTATGTCGCCCTGTTTTTGCAAAAAGGAAAATATTGCGGGACGTTGCCAGCTTGAATGATTAATCTCTATTCCAAGTCCTTCAGGCAACATGCGTGGCAGATTTTCGTAAAATCCTCCACCTGTAATATGTGAAATTCCTTTGATTGATATTTTTTTCATAACAGCAGAAACTGCCTTTGCATAAATCCTGGTAGGGGTTAAAAGTGTGTCTCCTAGTGAATTCGACAACCCTTCATATGTTTTCGTTAAATCAAGATCCTCTACCAGTTTTCTTACTAATGAATAGCCATTCGAGTGAATTCCACTTGATGCCAATCCGATAACGGCATCACCAGCCGTAATTTCGTCCCCTGTAATTAAGCGGGACTTTTCAGCAATGCCTACTGTAAAACCGGCCAAGTCGTATTCATCATCACTATACATACCAGGCATTTCAGCAGTTTCACCACCAATTAACGCTGCACCTGCAGTAACACATCCATTGGAAATTCCAGCAACAATTTGCTCGATCATTTCGGGGTTGTTTTTACCACATGCTATATAATCTAGGAAAAATAATGGCTGTGCACCTTGTGCAACGATATCATTGACACACATTGCAACAAGATCTTCGCCAACTGTATCATGCTTTCCTAATTGGAAGGCCAGTTTTAGCTTGGTTCCGACGCCATCCGTCCCTGAAACCATAACAGGTTCTTTGAAATTGAATGAGGATAGCTCAAACAAACCAGCAAACGATCCAATTCCGCCCAGTACTTCCGGCCGGGATGTTTTGGCAACATGCTTTTTCATTCGCTCAACGGCTTCATACCCCTTATCAACATCGACACCGGCATCTTTATAAACGTTTGACATGTTTGACACATCCTCCAGTAGAAATTGTTATCATCTCGTATAAAAAATTTCACTTTGCTCGTTTTCTTTCACAGGATAATTTCCTGTCATACATGCAGCACAAATTCCTTGATGTAGTGTTTTATCCTTTATGATTGCTTTTTCCAATCCATCAACCGATAAATAAGAAACACTTTCAGCACCGATTATTTCACAAATTTCATCAATGGAGTTGTTCGCTGCAATTAATTCTTTTCGTGTTGACATGTCTATACCGTAATAGCACGGGTTTTGAATAGAAGGTGAAGCAATTCGAACATGAACCTCTTTGGCACCGGCGTCTTTCAGCATTTGAACAATTCGCCTGCTTGTCGTTCCACGAACAATTGAATCATCTATCATCACAATCCGCTTTCCTTCAACAATTCCACGTACTGGTGCAAGCTTCATTTTCACACCTTGTTCACGCAGCTCCTGGGAGGGCTGGATAAACGTTCTTCCCACATAACGGTTTTTGATAATTCCCATCTCATAAGGAAGTCCGATTTCCTCGGCAAAACCAATCGCAGCAGAAATACTGGAATCCGGAACACCAATTACCATATCTGCCTCAGCAGGAGACTCCTTGGCAAGCTCCATTCCCATTCGCTTTCTGGAAGCATGAACATTCACTTCATTTAAGTCGCTGTCTGGTCTCGATAAATAAACATACTCCATCGCACACATTCTCCGTTGCTCACGCATTGCAAAACGTGTTGATTCAATCCCTTTTTCACTGATTGTTACGAGTTCCCCTGGTAAAACTTCACGCACAAAAGTAGCTCCTATTTGATCGAATGCACATGTTTCAGAAGCAACAACATAAGCATCTCCAAGTTTTCCGATCGATAATGGCCTAATCCCGCTTGGGTCAAGCGCGGCAAACATCTTATCTTCTTTTAAAATTAAATAAGCATATGCTCCAACAACTTTATTAAGCGCGCTGGAGATAGATTCCTCATTTGTTTCCATACCGTTCCGTCTAATTAGATGAGCAAGTACTTCTGTATCGGAAGAAGTTTGTAAAATACTCCCCTCGTCTTCAAGCTCTCCTCGCAGTTTTTGTTCGTTTATGAGATTCCCGTTATGTGCTAAAGCCATACTGCCAGTCTGCGAACGGAACAGTAGTGGCTGGACATTTTCAATTCCCTTTCCACCTTGTGTGGAGTAACGAACATGCCCAACAGCCACATTCCCGGTCAGCTCGGAAAAATTCGCATGCTTGAACACGTCATTGACTAAACCTAACCCTTTATGGGCTTTTAATTCCATGCCATCATTTACAACAATCCCGGCACCTTCCTGCCCGCGATGTTGCATCGAATGCAGTCCATAATACGTAAGTTCTGCTGCCTTTTCATGACCCCAAATTCCAAATACACCGCATTCTTCGTTTATGCCTTTGATTTCAGCAAGCATGGAATAGCTCCTTTCCATAATTCGTGAAGTGCTCTAGCATCTTCCTCAATAACAACCCTGTCATTGGTCCGGACAAAAAATTCATTATTACCGGTTACAAAGCCAATCTCTGTTGCATGATCAATTATGTTTTCAAACTGCTCTTTATCTTCAGCTTTGACCGTGACAAGAAATCTCGATTGTGACTCGCTGAATAATGCAGCAGTTGGATTCCCAGAGACTTCCACATTTATCCCGAGTCCTTTTCCGTTAAAAGTTCCTTCAGCTAGCGCTACGCCTAATCCACCTTCAGCCAAATCATGGGCTGATTGAACAACTCCCTGCCGGATAGCTTTCAGCAACTG
Organism: Virgibacillus sp.; assembly: GCA_041689365.1. GTDB lineage: Bacteria > Bacillota > Bacilli > Bacillales > Amphibacillaceae > Lentibacillus. The sequence continues at coordinate 12,929 of JBDNGJ010000188.1, read as the reverse complement.
CTTCTGTCGTTCCGCCTCTATTTGCAAATCAATTGATGGCGCTTTTCCTTCGTATTTTCCTTGGATAATATTCTGCATTTCACTGCCGCCAAACTCAGCCTTTGTTTCACCAATTAAATAAATAACATCCCCAGCTTCCTGGAAAAAGCTTGGCGTTAGATGATCAAGTGATTCAATTAATCCGACCATTCCAACAACTGGTGTCGGAAAAATTGAATTTCCTTTAGACTGGTTATATAATGATACATTGCCGCTTATAACTGGCGTATCAAGAATTTGGGAAGCTTCACTCATCCCCTCAACACTCTTTTCCATTTGCCAAAAAACTTCCGGATTAGTTGGGTTCCCAAAATTTAAACCATCTGTTAATCCCAGTGGCCGTGCTCCTGAACAAACTAAGTTCCGAGTCGCCTCTGCAACTGCAATTTTCCCGCCAGTTTCTGGATCAAGGTAAATATAACGGGAATTACAATCAGTCGTAATCGCCAAGGCTTTATCTGTTCCTTTAATACGTACAACTGCTGCATCCGATCCAGGCATTACAACTGTATTCGTTTGAACCATTGAGTCATATTGGTCATACACAGATTCTTTGCTTGCGATAGTAGGCTGCTGCAGAAGTTGTTTTAGCATTTCGGCATGGTTATCGACTAAGGGAATTTCGTTTTCCATTTCCTGAAATGCTTTCACATATGCCGCTTCCTTTGATGGCATCAGATAAACTGGGGCTTCCTCTGCAAGTGCATCAACTGGAATATCTGCAACAAGTGAGCCATGCTGTTTAAGGCGAAACACCTTTTCCTTGATAACCTCACCAACTGCAGTTGCCTCAAGTCCGTATTTTTCGAATATATCAATAATTTCCTGTTCACGTCCCTGCTTCACAACAAGCAGCATCCGTTCCTGGGATTCAGAAAGCATTAATTCATATGCATTCATATTTTGCTCGCGCTGCGGTACAAGGTCCAAATTCATTTCCAATCCAGTACCAGCCTTACTCGCCATTTCACTTGCCGACGATGTAAGTCCTGCCGCTCCCATATCCTGCATTCCTACTAATGCATCGGAATGAATCACTTCCAGGCATGCCTCAATTAATAGCTTTTCCATAAACGGATCGCCAACCTGAACTGCCGGACGATCTTTATCCGAATCCTCCGCTAAGTCACCTGAAGCAAATGTTGCGCCATGGATGCCGTCTCTTCCTGTTGCCGCTCCAGCATAAATCACTGTATTCCCGACACCTGCTGCGATGCCCTTTTGGATTTCATCATGACTTATCAATCCGATACACATGGCATTTACAAGCGGGTTATCCTCATAGCTATCATCAAACTGTACCTCTCCACCAACTGTTGGGACACCAACACAGTTGCCATAACCTGCAATGCCATGAACGACTTCCTGGAACAGGTACTTAACACGGTCCGTTGTCAAATTGCCAAAGCGCAATGAGTTCATCAAAGCAATCGGTCGCGCTCCCATCGAAAATACATCTCGGATAATACCGCCAACTCCAGTGGCAGCACCTTGGTATGGCTCAACTGCTGATGGGTGATTATGGCTTTCTATTTTAAAAACAACCGCCTGCTCATCCCCAATATCGATAACACCAGCACCTTCACCAGGCCCTTGCAGAACATGCGGACCTTTAGTTGGAAATTTACTTAATAGTGGCTTTGACGTTTTATAGCTGCAATGTTCAGACCACATGACAGAAAATATTCCAGCCTCAGTAAAGTTCGGTCTACGTTTCAGAATATTTTTGACCATGTCATACTCTTGGTCACTTAACCCCATATCCAGGTATAACTGTTCCTGTTCGATTCTCTCTGGACTGATTTCACCTGTTAACAACATAGGATTCCCTCCAATTTTTGACTACTGACTGAAATAATCTAAGACCATCATCACTGCCAAGCAGCTCTTCAACGGCCCGCTCCGGATGTGGCATCATGCCAAGAACATTGCCTTGCTCATTAATAATTCCAGCAATATCTGCAACCGATCCATTTGGATTATTTTCATACGTGAAGACGATTTGATCATTTGCTTTTAAATCTGCTAATGTCTGTTCATCGCAAAAATAGTTTCCTTCACCATGAGCAATTGGAAAACGGACGATTTCTCCCTTACCATATCCCGTAGTAAACTGTGTTTTATTGTTCGCTACAACCAATGGCTCCTGATGGCACATGAATGCCAGATTCTTGTTGCGGAGCATTGCACCTGGCAAAAGTCCTGCTTCGAGTAAAATTTGAAATCCATTACAAACGCCTAAAACCGGCTTGCCTTTTTCAGCATGTGCTTTAATCTGCTGCATCACATTTGACGTTGAAGCAACCGCACCTGAGCGAAGGTAGTCTCCATACGAAAATCCACCAGGTAAAAGAACTCCATCATAGTTTTCGAGATTGCTATTTTCATACCAGACTAAATCAGCATCTGCTTTCAGAACATCTTTTGCAGCATGATACATATCACGATCACAATTCGACCCCGGAAAAACGATTACAGCAAACTTCACGATTGGACAGCCTCCTCCACATTAAATCGATAATCTTCAATTACCGGATTTGCCAGGAGTTTGTCGCACATCGCTTTGACACGTGCTTCAATATCAGCGTCGTCCTCCATGGTCAATTCAATGTACTTACCTACCCGGGCTTCTTCTACTTCCGGAAAACCTAACGAATGTAACGATGTTTGAATTGCCTTCCCCTGAGGGTCGAGTACACCTTGTTTTAACGTAACGTGCACCGTAACTTTTTTCATGATTTTGCCTCCAATCGCTGAAAAATTTCCTGATATACTTCGAGTAAATCACCAGTGCCTTGGCGAAATACATCCTTATCCAATTTTTCATGTGTAGTACTGTCCCAAAGTCTGCATGTGTCGGGTGAAATTTCATCTGCAAGCACAATACACCCACTTGCTAAGCGCCCAAATTCAAGTTTAAAATCTACCAATTCAACTTCTATTTCCTTGAATACTGCAGTTAACTGCTTGTTTATTTCCAATGCTTTCTCTTTAATTTCCTGTAATTCAGAGGTTGTGACATCACTTAAGAAAAGCGCATGCTCATCATTAATTAACGGGTCACCCAATGCGTCATCTTTATAAAAAAGTTCAATAATCGGTGGGTTAAACGCTGTTCTCTCTTCAATCCCCAGGCGCTTTGTAATGCTTCCTGTAGCCAAGTTACGTACAACAACTTCCAATGGAATGATTTCTGTTTGATGGACAAGCTGTTCTGTTTCACTTAATCTTTCAATAAAATGAGTCTGAATATTTTTGTCATGAAGAAGTGGAAAAATAAGTGACGATATATCATTGTTCAATTGCCCTTTACCTGTAAACGACGCCTTCTTCTCTCCATTGAAAGCTGTTGCATCGTTTTTGTAAGCCAGCACTAGTTGACCTGGCTTATCCTTTGCCTGGTAGACACGCTTTGCCTTACCCTCGTATAACAGATCAGCTTTCATCATTTCACCTCAAGTCCGATTCGGTTAAAAATTGCATCCACATTTTTAAGGTGGTACGTATAATCAAAACAATTATCGATTTCAGCCTGCGACAGTTTCGTACTAATTTGTTCGTCATCCTCAACCAACTGTTTAAAATGAGTTTCTGTCTCCCATGCATGCATTGCCTTTGGCTGTACAATGTCATAAGCAGTTTCACGAGCCATACCTTTTTCAATTAATACCAGAAGCACACGCTGTGAAAAAATAACGCCATGTGTTTTATCGATGTTTCGTTTCATGTTTTCCGGGAAAACAGTTAGCTTTTTAACAATGCTGGAAAAACGATTCAGCATATAGTTCAAAGCGATTGTTGTATCTGGTAAAATAACGCGTTCTGCCGAAGAATGGGAAATATCGCGTTCATGCCACAATGAAACATTTTCGAATGCTGTTACCATTTGGCCACGTAATACCCGGGCCACCCCGGTCATGTTTTCCGATCCAATTGGGTTGCGTTTATGCGGCATTGCGGAAGATCCCTTTTGGCCTTTAGCAAAGAACTCTTCAACCTCGCGTGTTTCTGTCTTCTGCAGGCCACGGATTTCAGTGGCAAATTTTTCAACTGAAGTTGCAGCAAGCGTGAGTGCAGATACATATGCAGCATGACGATCACGCTGTAATGTCTGCGTTGAGACAGGTGCTGGAGTCAGCCCAAGTTTTTCACAGACATACTGTTCAACGAATGGATCAATATTTGCATACGTTCCAACTGCTCCTGAAAGTTTCCCAAACTCCACGCCTTTTGCAGCCATTTCAAAGCGCTCCAAATTCCGTGTCATCTCCTCATACCAAAGAGCCAATTTCAAGCCAAATGTTGTAGGCTCAGCATGGACGCCATGTGTTCTTCCCATCATGACAGTATGTTTATGTTCGATAGCTTTATTTTTCAGTATTTCAATAAATGTATGAAGGTCTTTTCGGATAATTTCATTTGCTTGTTTCAATTGATAGGATAGTGCCGTATCGACTACATCTGTGGAGGTTAAGCCATAATGGACCCATTTGCGTTCATCTCCAAGCGTTTCGGAAACCGCACGCGTAAATGCAACTACATCATGTCGTGTTTCCTGTTCAATTTCATAAATCCGCTCAAGGTTAAATGATGCATGTTGACGAATCTTTTTCACATCCTCAGCCGGAATAACACCTAATTCACTCCAGGCTTCACATGCTAAAATTTCTACTTCAAGCCATGCGTTGAATTTATTTTCCTCTGTCCATATTGCACCCATTTCTTCTCGCGTATAGCGTTCAATCATTGTTTTGCCTCCTCGTATGCAGTAAGTCTTGCACGAACTTCTTCCTGTGTTTTTGCAATAAACGTAATGTGCCCCATTTTACGTTTGACCTTCACGCCTTCTTTCCCGTACAAATGAATAAAGCCGTTATTCAATCCAGGCAACATTCGTAAAACATCATTCATATCGTCACCAAGTATATTTACCATTCCAGCAGGCTGCAGCAATGTAATTGGCATTAGGCTTAATCCGCAAATTGCTCGAATATGCTGCTGAAATTGTGAAATATTACATGCTTCAATGGTGTAGTGTCCAGAATTGTGCGGTCTTGGTGCCATTTCATTGAGAAAAATTTCTCCATCCTTAACGAACATTTCAAGCGCAAATGTACCGACGATGTTCATTTTTTCCGCAAGTACTTTTGCTGCATCGACAGCTTTTTCATTAACGGTTTCACTAATTAATGCCGGTACCGTTGTTTGATATAAAATGTGGTCTTGATGCTTATTCTCTGCAATTGGGAAAAAAGTAATATCACCTGACTTTGTACGGGTGAAAACGACTGAAATCTCTTTATCAAACGGTATCCACTGTTCGATAATGCATGTGCTATTTTGATCAGCAAATTCACAAGCAGCTGGAATATCGTCCATTGAATTTAGTTTAAGCTGTCCTTTGCCATCGTAACCGCCGCTGCATGTTTTAATTACCGCTGGAAATGGCATAGTTTCCAAAGCTTTATTCACATCTTCACCATTTGAGACTATTGAAAAATCAGGTACTGGTAAATTTGCATTCTTCATGATTCTTTTCTCTTTTTCCCGGTTTTGGGTGACTTCCAAAGGGTATGCTCCTTGTGGCAGCTTACCTTGCCGCTCGATATATCCCGCAGCATCAAGATCAACATTTTCAAATTCATATGTCACAACATCACTTAGTTCCGATAACTTCTTAATACCATTCATATCATCGTAGGGCGAAGTAATTTGCTGATCTGCTACCTGAACAGTCGGACAATTTGGTGTCGGATCAAGGACCGCAATTTTATATCCCATATATTTTGCTGCAATTGCCATCATACGCCCAAGCTGTCCGCCGCCAATGATTCCGATTGTTTGGGGTGGGAGGATTACCTTATTCTTTTGCAAGATCTTCCCTCATTTCTGCTACATTTGCCTGTAATTCTTTACGATATGTCTCCAGTCTTTCCGCTACTTTATCTTCAAAAGACCCAATAATTTGGGCGGCAATAATTCCTGCATTTTTCGCACCTGAATCACCAATTGCAACCGTTGCAGTTGGCACACCGCCAGGCATCTGCACGATAGAAAGAAGCGAATCAAGACCATTAAGTGCTTTACTTTGGATAGGAACACCAATAACAGGTAACGTCGTTTGAGCTGCTATCATTCCAGGTAAATGTGCTGCACCACCTGCTCCAGCAATGATTACCTTCAAACCACGTTCGCGTGCGGATTTGGCATACGTAGCCATCTCTTCTGGCGTACGATGAGCTGAAATCACATCCTTCTCATATGGAATGTCGAGCTTACTTAACATATCGCAGGCATGCTGCATTGTTTGCCAATCTGATATACTTCCCATTATCACTCCAACTTGAACCATCAAATCCCTCTTTCCCTAATTAGAAAAGTTAGCTTATCGCCAAACCTTAACTGCTAAATTAGAAAACTTGGCATTCGCCAAGCCTTTGGGCGAATTGCCTTAGTTGCACTTATGCAGTAAGAAAGGAGTTATACTTTCTTAACTGCTAAAAAAGTCTATTCCTCTCCCTCAAAAACTTGAGAGAAGATGAATAGACTTTTTTCACGACATCTTAAAACGGACCGTTGCTATACAACGATTCATCCTCCCTCATAGTCCAGCATTTATGGTGCTTGGTAGAAACTTTTGAGCCATATTCTCAAAAATATATGAGGAACCGTATTTATTTGTTGATCTTAGCATATCAAACCAGCTTCTAAAATGTCAATAAAATATCGAACAATAGTAAATAAATATTATTAAATGTTCGGTTTTTATCAATAACTGACTTAAAAACTGACCATTTTTCCGCCGTTAACATGAATAACCTGACCAGAAACATAGGAAGAATCATCAGAAGCTAGATAAACATATGCAGGTGCTAGTTCATACGGTTGGCCAGCTCGTTTCATAGGTACATCAGTGCCAAATGTCGTTGCAATGTACTCAGCTGAAAAACTTGATGGTATTAGCGGTGTCCAAATCGGTCCAGGTGCTACTGCATTTACACGGATTCCTTGGCCAATAATATTTTGTGACAAAGTACGTGTGAAGCCAACGATTGCACCTTTTGTGGCACTGTAGTCGATTAACTTCTCATTTCCTTCATAGGCTACTACAGATGCAGTGTTAATAATTGTATTTCCTTCACCTAAATATGGCAAGGCAGCTTTTGTCATATAAAAGAATGCGTAAATATTCGTTTGAAACGTAGCATCCCATTGATCCGCTGATATATCTAGCAAACTATCCTGAGGAAACTGTACTCCATGATTATTGACTAAAATATCTATTTTACCAAAATGGTCGATTGTCTGTTGTACAACGTTCTGACAATGCTGCTGATCACGTAAGTCGCCTACAATTAAAAGACACCGTTGTCCAAGCTGCTCAATACGCCGGTTTGTTCTGTAGGCGTCCCCATCCTCATAATGGTAATAGTACGCAGTAACAATATTTGCGCCTTCCTTTGCAAAAGCTATTGCGGCAGCTGCTCCAATTCCACTGTCTCCACCAGTTATAATAGCAACCTTTCCTGTTAACTTATTAGCACCAGTATAGTCCGGATCCTCCACATTCGGTTCAGGCACCATAAGTGACTCTATACCTGGCTGTTGGTCCTGGTGTTGGGGCGGAAAGGTATTTCCATCTTGTTGATTGTTCATTGAAAGCACTCCACCTAATTAATCGAACATTTGATGTACTTTATTCTGTTCTGGAGGTAGGTGTTCGCTGAATCTCCCCTTTGTATAACTAATATCGAATGAGCGACATAAAAAGTGGCATTAAAAAGCTATATTCAAATAAATTGTTGTTTGTATCCGGCAATGAAGCTTCATAAGTAGTTGATATAAGACTCCTAAACCGATTCGTAGTATTTAGTATGGCTCGCTGACCACGCAGTTGGAATATACTCGCTTTTCCGTGGGCTCACCACGAGCCTAAGCATATTCCTACTGTTGGTTTAAAATATAGTGAGTACCATCCAGCGGAGGAAATTCACGTAGACTCCTGTGGGAGCTGAGGCCTAGATGAGACTACGAAACGACGTAGGAGCAAGAAGGCTCATCAGCCGCCCTAGGTGTGCGCAGTGTATTTCCGAAGCGATGTCATAGCACTCAACAATCATGTTACTTCGCAGTTTATATCAATAGCAACAAACTTTTACAATACTGTATTAAAAAAATTTACAATAAGATGACACTTTTTTCAGTCAGGAATCGATTATGGTTATAGACAGATAATAGAACAGGATGCAACCTGTTCTATTATCTGCTTATTATTCTTTTAGATTCTCATTATCTTGCTTTGGAGGTTGTTGTTCCTCTTGTGGCTTGACTTCACCTGGATAATCCTTTTTCTGATTAAACAACCGACCTTTACGTACTTGCTTAACCCAGAAACCGCCGGTAATCTGTTTCGGCTCATATGAAATGATAAATGCTTTAGGATCTATTTCTTTAATTGTTTCATATAATATCAGCTCATATTTTCTTGGTGTCAGTATTTGCATTGCGAGTCGATCGCCTTCCATTCCATAGGCAAACCAACTTGTCACGCCATACCCTTTATCCCTAAGCTTTCTGGTGAACTCGATATTCGGATCGGATGAAATAACATTAACGGTAATATAGCCTAATGCAAGCTTTTCCTCAATTTTTGTACCGACAATAACGCCAATTCCAAAACCGAGCGCATACGCTATAAGGTTTTGTATTTCATTTAAATTATCCAAGACCAGTCCTAGTCCTACTACATAAATAACCACTTCAAACATACTAACAAATGCAGCTATATACCGTCGTCCTTTTAGTGTCAGAATCATGCGAATCGTTGATAACGATACATACACAATATTTATGATAAGAATGATTGCCACCATGATATATGCATTTTCCAGCAACATTAACCCTCCTAGATCTCTTACTGCAGAAATACGTCTACTTTCATAATACTCACCTAACGCCTAGCTAATGCATACATTATAAAGTAATTCTATCCAACTTTAAACGAGGTGTCTTAATGGATCCTTTTAAACAAATGGCTGATTGGCGAAAGAACATGGATCATTTTTTTGGTGAACAATTCTGGAATGAATTTGAAGGGGTTATAAAACCCACGATTCCACAGATTAACATCTACCAGTATGATCATGAACTTATATGCATTGTTAATATCCCAGGTCTAACCGATTTAAACAAAGTTGATATCTATGTAGATTACGCAAGACTGGAACTTAAAGGTGCTATAGACATTTCCTATACAGGAGGTACTGTGGTCAAAGAAGAGATACTTCAAGGTGTGTTTGAACGTGAAATAACATTACCATTTCCCGTACGAAGAGATAAAGTAAACGCAACATATAAAGATGGCCTAGTATTTATTCAGCTGCATAGACTCATATCGGATGAAAGTGGTCGGAATAAAGTAAATGTCCAAATAGTAGAGGAAGATTAGCCTTTATTCGGCCCAAACACACGCTTTTCAACTGATGAATGCTTACCTCTCAGCCGCTTATTTAGCGCCTTTTTCCAATTATCGGACAACAACTCACATGAAGCAAGTTCATCAGCTAATTTCAAATCTTCCTTGTTCACATGCATGACCTCGTTACAGGCAGCAATTGTCCACTGGGGATATGGCCGTTCGATTAATTCAAGCTCAAGTCCCGCTTCAGCATATCCTTCCTGCAGCACTCGAAAATACCAGCCTGTCCGTCCACTTCGTTGTATACGTAATGCGAAATCCAGTATACGGAAACGACGGGCTGGCTTCCAACAGGGCTTTCGAGGTTGTGCAACCTGAATAATGCTTTCACCGAATTGATACGTATCACCTATGCAAACAGTGAATTCATCTGCATTATTTAGTGACAAATTTTCACCCATTGCACCAATTCCAATTGAATCTAATTCTAAATCCTTCTGCCAATAGGGATAATGTTCTTGCGGATAGGCAAACACAGCTTTTTCTGGACCACCATGGTTTTTCTTATCCGCTACCTCATCCTCAGTAAATCCGGTGGTTCCAAGCAATATTCTGTCATCTGATTCACTCTTAAAAATGCCAGTCTCCCAAGGCCTATCCATACGATTTTCTGCATGAGCATCCCCTAAGTGCTTTACTTTTCCAGTTAATAATCTATCTACATAAGGTTTAGTCATCGTGCCCCGTCACCTCTTTCTTACTACATTGTATCTTTAATGTTGAGAAAATGAAAATAGCACGGAGCCATATTTTGGATTTAAATTATTCAGTTGGTATGATTTGAAGGGATTACTTGAATTCTGCGATCAAACTTGTGAGTATCCTTGTTCGTGGGTCTCTGCGAGGAATTGCTATCCCTTTTTGTTAACAGAAGTCTCAAAATTCCTTTCTAACAACACCAGTGAGAAATCTCAAGCAGTATTAGAACTCTTATTTGGCCTCCCATATCAACCTGGGATCTGTTATATCAACCTGAAATACGGTATATCAACTGCAATCTTCAGATATCAACTTGAAATATGCTATATCAACCCAATGTGTGATAAATCAACCCAGAATACAGTATATCAACCCCAATTGCAAGATATCGACTAAATTCACTGTATATCAACCAAACAGGGGTGCGAGCGGAATGTGAGGTGCAGTCCTGCAATCCACAGTTCCCTTCTTGCTATTCTACATAGAAAAAGCGGCTCAATTAAGGGGGGCAAATGCGTTTTCTACCCCCTTAACTAAACCACTGTTTTTTTATTTCATTTCCATTACTTTGTCTTTCAATTCCGCTTTGTTTATTTTCCCTACGTGGGTTTTGGGCAGCTCATCCAGCAGCACAAATTTCTTAGGAACTTTATATTTGGTCAATTTATTTTCACAGTACACTTTTAATTCTGTTTCAGTTATCTTTTCAGTTGGAACAACAAATGCTACGACAATTTCTCCCCATTTTTCATCAGGTAAACCCAGTACAGCGGCTTCACTTACAGTTTCATTAGTCTCGAGCCAATGCTCTATTTCCAAAGGATAAACATTCTCTCCCCCGGTAATGATCATATCTTTCTTGCGCCCTACAATATACACATAGCCTTCTTCGTCCTGTCTTGCCAGATCTCCAGTATACACCCAGCCATCAATTATTGTCCGTTTAGTTTGTTCCTGCTTATTCCAATAATATTCAAAAGAATGATTTCCGCGAATTAGGAGTTCACCAACATCACATCCATCAACTTTATCTCCATTTTCGGCAATAATCTTTATATCATTGAAAAGCATGGGTTTCCCAACTGAACCCACTTTCCGTACTGTATCTTCAGGATCTATATAAAAATTATTCGGTCCCGCTTCAGTTAAGCCGTAACCTTCCTTAAATAGAATCCCTTTTTCATGAAAAGCCTTGTATATCTTGTGAGGACATGGTGCACCGCCAGAAAGGAAAACTTTCATATCCGGAAAACTTGCTTGCTGGAATTCTTTCGTACGAATTATCATGTGGTACATCGTTGGTACACATAGAACAATCGTGCATTGATATGTAATTAGATCATTTACTGCTGTGGATGCTTCAAACTCCGGCGATATGACAACCTTTCCGCCAACAAGCATTAGTGGCAATGATAATACGTTTAGTCCACCTGTATGAAACATTGGCAGACAAGTTAATGTAATGTCTTCGTTTGTTAAATTCCAGCTTATGATCGTGTTCATTGCATTCCATAAAATTGACCGATGTGATAAGACGGCACCTTTTGGTTTACCGGTTGTTCCCCCAGTGTAAATCATTGCTAGTGCATCGGTTTCTGCTGGTTCATATACCTTTGATAAAGCACCAGAATTTTGCAGACGATTGATATAGTTACTATTATCGATATCTATTAACATACTATCAATCTCAGTCTGATTTATATTATCCTGAAATTGTGGATCAATACCTATTAATTTTGGTGAACAATCCTGGATTACATAGGAAAGTTCATCGGTTGATAATCGCCAATTTAGCGGAACAAAAACAGTCCCTATTTTCATGCAGGCGAATACAAAGTCAAAATAACTGATATGGTTGGGGGCTAACAATGCAATTCTATCACCCTTTTGTATATCACTCTCGATAAGATATTGCGCTAACCGCTCTGCTCGTTCGTTAAGTTGTTTATATGTCCAGGACTGATTTGTTTTTGCGTCAACCACGGCCTTTTTTTCAGGAAATAAATCTACCCGACTTTGAAACCAATCTAATGCACAATGCATCGCTACCCCTCCATTTGCATCTCTGAATATATTATTCTAAGTATAGAAGGTTGGAGTTACACGATGGTTACAGTTAATCAATGCGAATTCAGCTTAATCCATTAAAAAAACCGGGCATACCCTCCCAGTCCTAACCGCCTTATCTTCAATGAACAAATTCGCATCAGATATATGATGTGACACAATATTAAAGTAACTTATGTGCGATTACAGCTCCGGAAATACACTACGCTTTCCGTGGGCGGCTGATGAGCCTCCTTGCTCCTACGTCGCTGCGTAGTCTCATCTAGGCCTCAGCTCCCACAGGAGTCTACGTGTATTTCCTCCGCTGGATTGTGTATTACAATCCTAAAAATAAACAAATGTTGTTTTGATGGGTAAAAACTTTAAATCCTTTAAATTAGCAACTCCAAGAAACGCGCAGTTCTTTATAAATCCAACTGCAGGGAAATACTCATTTTCACCGACCTAGATACCAAGGCGGCATCTGCTCAATGTTTATTCTTAGTCACGGGCGATGCTAAGAGCGCTTCTCCCGGGGTCTTTAGGCACGTACTGTGTTCCCTATGGCTAAGAAGCAATGTCACAATAAGCATTGATTAATTTACAGGGTAAAGTGATCAAAACCTAGCGTAGGAAATACATGGAGACTCCAGCGGGAATAGCAACA
>JBDNGJ010000187.1:0-48186 GCA_041689365.1 Virgibacillus sp. | reverse complement strand
AAGTCACCAAGATGAAGAAGGAAATAGTCTAATCAAAACGGTTAACCCATAAAAAGAAGTTAAAACGGCTTCTTGTATTAAGTATACCCAAAAATGGGAAAAACAGCTTGGGACTTGACAGTTTTGTTCATATCAGCGGAAAGAGGATTACATAACGTGCTTCAAACACCCGATTTATTGGAAAAACGGGATGAGGATCCGACAAATAAGCAAAACTGATTCCGGTTCCGCTAAATGACTTAGGCAATTGGTCGCCGGAGTATTCCGTTCAACAAGGATAAAAAATTATTGATCAAAAACGCTCTAATCAGTACTGAATCCGTTATTTACTGGTGAGGTTCTTCATACGTGACCTGCCATAAATATAATCCTTGTGCTGGCACAGTTTCACCAAGCAGTCTCCGGTCTTTTTTTTCCAATAAATTAGTAATATCAGATGGCTCGCGTCTGCCCTGTCCAATATCCAAAAGAGCTCCGATTATTATCCGTACCATATTATATAAAAAGCCACTTCCACGAAAGATAAATTCAATCTGACTTCCTTCTTTATTACAAGTCACTTCATACATATGGCGTATTTTACTTCCTTTTATAGTTGCTTTGGCTGATGAAAATGTAGTGAAATCATGGGTACCTTCAAAATAACTGCATGCCTCTTGCATCGCTTGAATATCAAGGGAATATGGAAATTGGTACAAATAATTTTGCTTAAAAACATCTTTCTCCCGTTCATTCCAGACATAATAACGATACTCTTTCTCGGCGACATCATAGCGAGCATGAAATGAATCTGGGACTACCTCAACTTGATATACGTTTAAATCGACAGGAAGAAGGGTGTTAAGCGCCTGTTTCCAATTATCGATAGGTAACGTGTAGGGTGTTTGGAAGTGGATTGTCTGACCCTTCGCATGCACTCCTGTGTCTGTGCGGCCAGAAGCATGTACCCGGATATGCTCCCCTTTATGAATTTTAGTTAATGCTTTTTCCAGTTCTCCCTGAATAGTACGTGTCTTTGGCTGGATTTGAAAGCCTGAAAAGTTCGTACCATCATAGCTTATAACACATTTGATTTTCTCCATGCTTCTTCCAACCCTTCTTGCTGTCTAACTCCAGTTTCTTGTAAAAAGCAGACCGGCAACTACGATAACAAACAAAATATAAACAAATATATCACGTTTCTCGATTTTTAACTCCCGTAGTTTTGTTCGGCCTTCACCTCCATGATAGCCACGTGCCTCCATAGCCATTGCAAGGTCTTCAGCACGCTTGAATGCACTGACAAAAAGCGGAACCAGTAAGGGAACAACTGCCTTTACACGTTCTTTTAGCGGACCAGTCCGAAAATCCACACCTCGTGATGCTTGTGCTCTTGATATTTTTTCTGTTTCCTGCATGAGCGTCGGTATAAATCGTAAAGAAATAGACATCATGAGGGCAAGCTCATGGACAGGGAACTTTAATTTTTTTAGCGGATGAAGTAAGTTTTCAATGGCATCTGTTATTTCAATCGGTGTAGTTGTTAAGGTCAGGAGTGATGTTACCAGAATAAGCAGGAAAAACCGCATCGAAATAGCAAAACCTTGAACAAGTGCACCTGAGTAAATTTTAAAACCTAAAAATTCAATAAGTACTGATCCTTCTTTTGTAACGATCAGGTGCAATAGGAATGTAAAGACGATTAGAAACCATACAGGTGTTAATCCTTTGATAATATAGTACATCGGAATTCGTGTCGTAAACATGCTTGCTAATGCAAAGACGGTTAGAACACCATAGCTTAAAACAGAGTTTGCAAAAAATACAATAAACACAAAAAAGAAGATAATGATAATCTTTGTTCGTGGATCCAACCGATGAATGATGGATTGACCGGGAACATACTGCCCTATGATTAGTGAATTGCTCATGATGACCCAGCTCCCTCTAAAATTTGCTGAATCTCACTTGCGATATCTTCAATTGACTGCCGTCTGTATGGGATACTTTTCCCGAATTTTTCCTCGAAGGCATTCAAAAATTGAATCATATCCGGTACTTCGAGTTGAACCTTTTGAAGTGCTTCTTTCTGAATGAACACTTCTTCTGGCTTTCCCTCCATATATTTAGTTCCGTTGTTTAATATTATTACATGATCGGCATATGTCAGGGCATCTTCCATACTATGGGTGACAAGAATAGTCGTGAGTCCTTGCCGATTATGCATTTCATTAAACATATTCATCATTTCTTTTTGGCCACGCGGATCAAGTCCTGCAGTCGGCTCATCCAACACAAGAACCTCGGGCCTTATGGCAAGAACCCCTGCAATAGCTACCCTGCGCATTTGCCCGCCACTCAATTCAAATGGTGAGCGTTTTAATAACTCTTCCGATATTCCTACTTCAGGTGTTATTTCCTGAATCCTTTTTTGAATTTCATCCTTTGCAACATCAAAGTTCTCTGGGCCAAATGCTATATCTTTTTCGACGGTTTCTTCAAATAACTGGTGCTCCGGATATTGAAAAACAACACCAACACGACTGCGTAATGCCTTCATATTTTTGACTTTTGCATCATTTGTTAAATGAAAGTCACCGATCTTAACTTCACCAGAACTAGGACGAACCAAACCATTAAGGTGTTGAATAAGTGTCGATTTACCAGAGCCGGTGTGTCCAATTATTGCTACAAATGAACCTGATGGAATATGAAAAGAAAGATTTTCAATTGCTTTATGTGCAAATGGTGTATTTGGCTGATAAATATAGTTTACATTCTTGAATTTGATGTCCATAGTTCCTCCAGAAGCTCTCCCTGACTTAAAGGTTCATTTATAATTGATACTCCAGATTTTATTAAAGCATCTGACAAAATTGCAATGAATGGAACATCTAAACCAATTTTCCGCAGGTCATCTTTTTTGGCAAAAATTTCACGTGGCGATGCTTCATCCCATATTTCACCTTCATTCATCACAAGTACACGTTCAGCTCTAACTACTTCCTGCAGGTCATGCGTAATCGTGATCAATGAAAGTTGATGTTCTTCCTGGACACTTGAGATTGTTTCCATAATTTCTGTTCGACCTTTTGGATCCAGCATGGCAGTAGCCTCATCCAATATGAGAACCTGAGGGGAAATTGCTAAGACACTTGCGATGGCCACTCGCTGCTTTTGTCCTCCAGAAAGTTTGTGTGGTTCAGTCATAAGGTAATCCATCATGCCTACTGCAGATAGCGTTTCATTGATCTGTTTAACCATCTCCGAACGTGGTATCCCGCGATTTTCCATGCCAAATGCAACATCATCCTGTACAGTTGTTCCAACAAACTGGTTGTCAGGATTTTGAAAAACCATGCCAACATCTTTCCGGATTTCCCAAATAGAATCTTGTGTTACTTGTTTTCCGTTAATAAAGATTGTACCCTCTTGCGGAAAAAGTAAGCCATTCATTAACTTGGCGATAGTTGATTTACCAGAACCATTATGGCCTATAATCGCAACTTCCTCGTTTTCATAGATTTCGAACGTGCAATTTCTCAGCACCCAGGGCAGTTCTTCCGTGTACCTGAATGACACATTTCTAAATTCTACTAGCTTTGTTCTCATAGCGATAGTTCCTCCTGATCTGTTCCATGCTGGGTGGAGCGTAGATTATATTGGCCTACCGGTGGTATTTCCCCTGTCCTGCCGATGTTCTCGCAACTCCATGTGTTCACCTAAAACAGTCCTCTGCCTAATTCTGCATACAAAAAAAGGGCTTGGATTCACCTCATGGAAGAGATTCAGTCCTGCCCCTTAAGCGCACGTATTCATTAAACTAGTTCAATGATTGCCATTTTTGCTCCGTCACCTTGACGAGCTCCTAGCTTAAGAACGCGTGTATATCCGCCTTGTCTGTCTTCGTAGCGTGCAGCGACGTCATCGAAGAGTTTTTGCAAAACACTTTCGTTTTCGTTCGCTTCTTGATTATATAAGAAAGCTGCTGCTTGACGACGCGCGTGAAGATCGCCGCGTTTCCCAAGTGTAATCATTTTCTCTACCGCTGATTTTAACTCTTTCGCTTTTGCTTCTGTTGTTTCAACCCGTTCGTGAATAATCAAATCAGATGCAAGGTTGCGAAGTAGTGCCATACGAGCGTCTGTTGTACGACCTAATTTTCTAGCCATGGACTATCCCTCCCTTATACGGAAAATCTAAAGGTGTCTGTATTGATCAGTCGTCGTCACGTAAGCCTAAGCCTAAATCTTCTAGTTTTACCTTTACCTCTTCTAGTGATTTGCGACCCAAGTTACGCACCTTCATCATATCTTCTTCAGATTTATTTGAAAGCTCTTGAACTGAATTAATTCCAGCACGTTTTAAGCAATTATAGGATCTGACAGATAAATCGAGTTCTTCGATTGTCATTTCCATAACTTTTTCTTTTTGATCTTCTTCTTTTTCAACCATAATTTCTGCGTTTTGTGCTTCATCTGTCAAACCTACAAAAATATTCAGATGCTCTGTAAAGACTTTTGCACCTAAAGAAACTGCTTCTTCAGGACGAATGCTTCCATCTGTAGATACATCCATTGTTAATTTATCGTAGTTTGCAACTTGCCCCACACGGGTATTTTCGACTTGATAAGTCACACGTGATACTGGTGTGAAGATTGAATCAACCGGAATTACTCCGATTGGTCGCTCATCATGATTATTTGCATCGGCTGGACGATAGCCGCGGCCGCGTTCTGCCGTAATCTTCATATGCAATTTACCTTTGCTGTTAATTGTAGCAAGTGGTAAGTCAGGATTTAATACTTCTACATCACTATCATATGTCAGATCTGCAGCCGTAACTTTTCCTTCTCCCTGCACATCAATCTCTAAGGTTTTCTCTTCTTCTGAGTAAATCTTTAGAGCAAGCTTTTTCAAGTTCAAAATAATTGTTGTTACGTCTTCAGCAACCCCTTCGATTGTTGAAAACTCGTGATGTGCTCCATCCATTTGAACTGATGTAACAGCAGCACCCGGAAGTGAGGATAATAGGATACGACGCAAGGAGTTTCCTAGAGTGGCACCATATCCACGTTCAAGCGGTTCGACGACGAACTTTCCAAATTTAGCATCATCGCTGATTTCTACCGTTTCTATTATTGGTTTTTCAATTTCGATCATTCAATAAAACCCTCCTTTAAAACGTCGAAACCCCGGTTAGACTTTTCGCGTCTAACCGAAATTCCTCAAATAGGCAGTTGGCGTTTCTGCGCTATTAAATTTCATTCGTACTCTTTTTCCTCTGTCATGTTGTATAGTAAAGTCTGTTCAAAAGGGAATTTCCCTTATGCTTTATACTTTTAGCTATCATAACCCATTATAGACAGGGTGACAAATTCTATACAGTACAATTATACACGACGACGTTTTGGTGGGCGGCAACCATTATGAGGTACTGGGGTTACGTCACGGATAGCCGTAACTTCCAATCCTGCTGCCTGTAGTGAACGAATTGCTGCTTCACGTCCAGCACCAGGGCCTTTAACGGTTACTTCTAGTGTTTTCATACCATTGTCAACTGCAGTTTTCGCTGCTGTTTCAGCGGCCATTTGTGCAGCAAAAGGTGTAGACTTACGAGAGCCTTTAAATCCTAGTGAACCGGAAGAGCTCCAGCCAATAGAATTACCTTGAACATCCGTAATTGTAACAATTGTGTTGTTAAATGTAGAACGAATGTGTGCGACACCCGTATCAATATTCTTTTTCACACGACGCTTACGTGTATTTGTTTTACGAGCCATTGATTAGCTTACCTCCTTTACGTTACTTTTTCTTGTTTGCCATCGTACGACGCGGACCTTTACGAGTACGTGAATTGTTTTTCGTTTTTTGTCCACGCAACGGTAACCCACGACGGTGTCTAATCCCTCGATAAGAACCGATTTCAATTAGACGTTTAATGTTTAGGGATACTTCACGACGAAGATCACCTTCAACTGTAAAGTCGTTAATTGCTTTACGTATATTGCCTAATTCATCTTCTGTTAAATCACGTACACGAGTACTTTCTGAAACGCCTGCTTCTTTAAGGACTTCCTGTGCAGTAGTTTTTCCAACACCATAAATATAGGTTAATGAAATAACTACACGTTTATCACGGGGAATATCTATACCTGCAACACGTGCCATAGCTCAATGCACCTCCTTGTTTATTAGCCTTGTTTTTGCTTGTGTTTAGGGTTTTCACAAATCACCATTACTTTGCCTTTACGTTTAATGACTTTGCATTTTTCACATATTGGCTTTACAGATGCTCTTACTTTCATCATCTTTACCTCCTTTTATATCGGAGCTCACTCGTCTATTTATAACGGTACGTAATTCGTCCTCTTGTTAAATCATATGGGGAAAGTTCTACCGTCACTTTATCACCTGGTAAAATGCGGATGAAATGCATACGGATTTTGCCAGATACATGGGCTAAAACCGTATGGCCATTTTCAAGTTCGACATTAAACTGTGCGTTCGGCAATGTGTCAGTTACGGTACCTTCCACTTCAATTACATCGTCTTTCGCCATCGTGTTGATCTCCCTTCATTAAATCAGTCACAATTTCTTTGACAAATTTATCTATGGCAAATCGTAACTTACCATTTGTGACACGACCAGTTTCTAGAAGGCTGTTTTGGACTTCCGGAGAAATATAATCCATAACTTCAATATGATGTAGATTCTTTTTCTTTGGTCGATCATATTTACGTTTTTCCCCATCTGCAAGCAAGACAAATCGGTCATCTAACAATTTTAATATTATCGCATATTGCCCTGCTTCTCGCCCTTGCTTTATACGAACAACTTGACCTATCCGCGGAATCGAATCAGCTTCGCTCAACAACGATCACCTTCACTTAGGCTTTTATTTTAATCCTGCCAATCACAGGCACACTACCAGTTGCTATTCTGTGTCACTGTTATATCAAGTAATACGCATACTGCCGTGCATTATACGACTTCCATTATAACTTTAACAAAAAAGAATTGCATCTATCCTGTGCTGGTAATACAGCCAAAAATACTTACTTTTCTATTTTCGCTTGAATATCCCGGAAGACTTGATCAATTTCCTGATCACCGTCAACAGTTACAAGATATCCTTTCTCTTGATAAAAATCCAATAACGGCTGCGTTTGTTTCATATTAACTTCCAAACGCTTTTTAACCGTATCTGCTTGGTCATCCTCACGTTGTATCAATTCGGAGCCATCATTATCACATATTCCTGACTGTTTAGGAGGATTATACATGACATGATAGGTTGCTCCACATTTCGGACAAATTCTACGACCCGTTAGACGCTCCACTAGATTTTCTTCTGGTACATCTACATGCAGGACATAGTCAATTGATTCCTTCAAGTCGGTTAAAAGAGATTGCAATGCTTCAGCCTGTGCAATAGTTCTTGGAAATCCATCCAATAAAAAACCATTTTTACAATCATCTTTTCCTAAACGCTCTTTTACAATTCCTATTGTCACTTCATCCGGCACAAGTTCACCTTGGTCCATAAATTCTTTAGCCTTCTTACCAAGGTCCGTTCCTTCTTTTATTGCTAATCGGAACATATCTCCTGTTGAAATATGAGGGATGTGATATTTTTCGTTTATTTTTTCTGCTTGTGTGCCTTTACCTGCACCAGGCAGACCCATCAAAATTAAATTCAACAACTTTCCCCTCGCTCTCATTGGCAGCAATCTGTTTACTTAATAAAACCTTTGTAGTGTCGCTTTACTAACTGACTTTCCAATTGTTTCATGGTTTGCAGTGCAACACCTACAACGATTAGTAAGCTTGTGCCACCGATTTGTACTGCTTGCGGCAGATTTGCAAGACCACCTAAGAGGATAGGAAGCACAGAAACAGCTGCTAGGAAGATAGACCCTACAAATGTTAAACGATACATAACGCGTGTAAGATACGTTTCTGTATTTTTACCAGGACGAATACCCGGTATATATCCACCTTGTTTTTGCAAGTTCTCTGCCATTTGTTCTGGATTTACTTGAACAAACGTATAGAAATAGGTGAATGCAATGATTAATGCTACATAAATGACCATGCCAATTGGCTGGGTATAATCAAATATCGATTCAATTGTTGCAGCAAACTCATTACCTTCAAATAACCCTGCAACCGTTCTTGGCGCGATAATAAATGCTATTGCAAAAATTACCGGGATAACTCCGGCAGCATTTACTTTTAACGGTAAATGTGTTGAGTGTCCACCTACTGGAGAACGATTTACAAGCTTTTTAGCATATTGAATTGGAATTTTACGCAGGGCTTGCTGGATAAAGATAACACCAACAACAACTGCTACTACCACCAATGCAATTAATGCAACAATTACAATGTTAATAAACAACTCATCACCAGGATCTACAAAATACTGGCTATATAATTGATTTACTCCATTTGGAACCGCGGCTACGATACCAGCAAAAATTAAAATAGAGATTCCGTTTCCAACACCATTTGCTGTGATCTGTTCACCCAACCACATCAAGAATGTTGTTCCACTTGTTAGTACGAGAGCAATGATAATAAACTTTAATACGCTCGGGTCAGCTATTAATAATCCACCAGCCATTGCATTAAAACCAATTGACATCGCGATCGCCTGGACAAACGCAAGTGCAACTGTGCCGTAACGAGTAATTTGTGCTAACTTCTTGCGGCCCATTTCTCCTTGCTTTTTCCATTCAGTGAACTTTGGTACAACATCCATTTGCAGTAATTGCATAATAATTGCTGCAGTAATGTAAGGCATGATTCCCATTGCGAAAATGGAGAAGTTTTGTAATGCCCCACCACCAAATGTGTTTAAAAAGCCGAATACGTTCTGTTGATTCATAAAATCAATAGCTTCTTTATCTGTATATGGCACTGGAATAAATGTACCAAGACGGAAAACAACTAACATTAATAGTGTGAATATGATCTTCCGTCTAATGTCACCTACTCGCATTAAATTGGAAATCGTACGGAACATTAAATCACCTCTGTTTTACCGCCCGCTGCTTCGATAGCTTCCTTCGCTGAAGCAGAGAACTTATGAGCTTTTACAGTAAGTTTCTTTTCAACAGCACCCTTACCTAGTACCTTGATACCAGCTTTAAGATTGCTAACGGCACCTTCTTCAAGTAATAGCTCAGGTGTAATTTCTGTGCCTTCTTCAAATTTATTTAATGCATCTAAGTTTACAATCGCAAATTCTTTACGGTGAATGTTTGTAAATCCTCGTTTAGGGACACGTTGGAATAATGGCAATTGGCCACCTTCAAAGCCCGGACGAGTGTTTCCACCTGAACGTGCTTTTTGTCCTTTATGTCCTCTGCCGGAAGTTTTTCCGTTACCAGATGACATCCCACGACCTACGCGATTACGCTTTTTGCGAGTTCCTTCTGACGCCTTCAATTCATGAAGTTTCATTCGAGCACCTCCTCTTTACGCTAATGTTTAATTAAACTTCTTTAACCGCTATGAGATGAGATACTTTGTTGACCATACCGCGTACAGCTGGAGTATCTTCACGAACTACGGATTGATGAATTTTTTTCAGACCTAGTGTTTGAACAGTTTGACGTTGTACTTCTGTCCGACCAATAACACTTCGCGTGAGGGTGATTTCTAATTTTTTAGACATAGTATTTCCCTCCTTATCCTAACAGTTCTTCTACAGACTTTCCGCGTAGTTTTGCTACGTCTTCTGCACGTTTTAAGTTTGATAGTCCACTTAGTGTTGCACGAATCATGTTGATTGGTGTGTTTGAACCAAGTGATTTCGTTAATATATCGCCGACACCTGCAAGTTCTAGTATAGCACGAACAGGTCCTCCGGAAATAACTCCAGTACCTTCAGTTGCAGGCTTCATCAATACGTTACCTGAACCAAATCTTCCATTAATTTCATGTGGAATAGTTGTTCCAACGATTGGTACTGTAATCAGATTTTTCTTTGCATCATCAACAGCCTTCTTAATTGCTTCTGGTACTTCCTGCGCTTTACCTGTACCAAAGCCAACATGGCCGTTTTTATCTCCAACTACAACCAATGCAGCAAAGCGAAAGCGGCGTCCACCTTTTACAACTTTTGCAACACGGTTGATTGTAACAACGCGTTCTTCAAGATCTAATTTGTTCGGATCAATGCTAGTATGCATCTATGTCCCTCCTTTATCT
This sequence comes from Virgibacillus sp., assembly GCA_041689365.1. GTDB lineage: Bacteria > Bacillota > Bacilli > Bacillales > Amphibacillaceae > Lentibacillus. The sequence continues at coordinate 37,985 of JBDNGJ010000187.1, read as the reverse complement.
ATCGATTAAAATTCAAGACCTGCCTCGCGGGCAGCGTCAGCTAATGCTTTTACACGTCCATGATAAAGGTAGCCTCCGCGATCAAACACAACCGATTTGAAACCTTTATCCTGGGCACGTTTTGCAACTAATTCTCCGATTTGCTTAGCTGCATCTACATTACCTGTTGCTTCAATTTCTAAGTCATTATCTTTTGTAGAAGCACTTGCAACAGTAACTCCTTGCGTATCATCAATTAATTGTGCATAGATGTGTTTATTTGAACGGTACACATTCAGACGAGGCTGTTCAGTTGTTCCAACAACGGATTTACGAACACGCGCATGTCTTCTCTTGCGTACAGCGTTTTTGTCAGGCTTTGTGATCATCTAGGTCACTCCTTTCTGCTCCCTAACTAACCTTACTTAGCAGTTTTACCTTCTTTTTGTCGTACATATTCACCTTCATAGCGAATACCTTTACCTTTATAAGGCTCTGGTGGTCTGATTGCTCTAATGTTCGCTGCAACCTCTCCAACCAATTCTTTACTGATACCTTTTACGATAATTTGTGTGTTTTTAGGAACATCAATTTCGATACCATCAATTGGATCAAGTTCAACCGGGTGTGAATAACCTGCGTTAATAACGACTTTTTCGCCTTGTTTTAAAGCACGGTAACCAACACCACTGATTTCAAGATTCTTCTCAAAACCTTTATGAACTCCTTCAATCATGTTACCAATCAGACTACGAGTCGTACCGTGTAGAGCTCGGTATTCTTTATGGTCACTTGGACGTTCATCAGTTAAAACATTATCTTCTATAACGACTTTCATATCCTGATGAAAATCTCTTGTTAATTCGCCTTTAGGGCCTTTTACTGTAGCAGTGTTTCCATTAATGTTTACCTCAACACCTTCTGGAATTTCCACTGGTTTAAGTCCTATACGAGACATCCCATGCACCTCCTGTCTTTAAAAGTATAAATTACCAAACGTACGCTAGTACTTCGCCACCAACAGCTTGTGTGCGTGCTTCTTTATCAGAAAGCACTCCATTTGATGTTGATACAACAGCAATACCCAAGCCATTTAGTACACGAGGTACTTCGTCAGCTTTTGCGTAGACACGCAAACCTGGCTTACTAATGCGTTTGATACCTGTAATTACTCGTTCGTTGCTTGCACCGTACTTAAGGAAAATACGCAGAACGCCTTGCTTATTGTCTTCAACAAATTCATAATCACGTACAAAACCTTCACGTTTAAGGATAGCAGCGATTTCTTTCTTGATTGTCGAAGCCGGAAGCTCTAACTTTTCATGGCGCACCATGTTTGCATTACGAATACGAGTTAGCATATCTGCGATTGGATCTGTCATAACCATTACTACATTACCTCCTTCCCGAATCGGGGTTTACCAGCTTGCTTTTTTGACACCAGGAATTTGACCTTTATGGGCAAGTTCGCGGAAACAAATACGGCAAAGTTTAAATTTACGAATTACAGAATGTGGGCGTCCACATCGTTCACAACGTGTATATTCACGTACTTTGTACTTTTGTGGGCGTTTTTGTTTCGCAATCATTGATTTTTTAGCCACAATTTTCCCTCCTTGTATTAGCTCTTGGCTTACTTACGGAAAGGCATGCCTAGCTGAGCTAAAAGTTCACGTGCTTCTTCATCAGTATTGGCAGTTGTTACAATAACAATATCCATACCACGAACTTTACTTACTTTATCATAGTTGATTTCTGGGAAAATTAGCTGTTCTTTAACACCTAATGTATAGTTACCGCGACCATCAAATGCTTTTTTTGAAATACCACGGAAATCACGAACACGTGGAAGTGAAACTGCAATAAGCTTTTGCAGGAATTCATGCATACGTTCGCCACGAAGCGTTACTTTTGCTCCAATTGGCATTCCCTCACGCAAACGAAATCCAGCAATGGACTTTTTAGCACGAGTCACCATCGGTCTTTGCCCAGAAATTAGTCCAAGTTCTTCTACTGCATTATCCAATGCTTTTGAATTCTGAACTGCATCACCAACACCCATGTTTACAACAATCTTTTCGATAGCTGGTGCCTGCATTACAGAATCATAGTTAAATTTATTCATTAATGACGGCAGTACGTCGTCTTGATACTTTTGTTTAAGTTCATTCATCATGTCGCCCTCCTTTCGTCGCTAAACTATTTATCTAATGCTTCACCGGATTTTTTAGCGATGCGGACTTTGTTTCCGTCACGATCTTCATATCCAACGCGAGTTGGTTCACCGGATTTTGGATCTAATGGCATTACGTTAGAAACATGAATTGGTGCTTCCTGATTAAGAATTCCACCTTGTGGATTATCTTGAGAAGGCTTTGCGTGTTTTTTAATCATATTGATTCCTTCTACTAAGACACGTTCTTTTTTAGGATATGCTTCTAAAATAGTACCTTGTTTGTCGCGGTCTTTACCGGAAATTACTTTGACTTTATCACCTTTTTTTACATGCATGCTTTACGCACCTCCTTGACAAGGCTTTTCATTACTCTTTATAGAACTTCTGGAGCTAGAGATACGATTTTCATGAATTTTGCATCACGTAATTCACGTGCAACTGGTCCGAAGATACGAGTACCTCGTGGACCTTTATCATCACGGATAATTACGGCAGCATTTTCATCAAAACGAATATATGATCCATCTTTACGGCGCATTCCTGTTTTTGAACGTACAATAACGGCTCTTACAACTTCACCTTTTTTAACAACGCCACCTGGTGTTGCATGTTTTACGGAACAAACAATTACATCACCAATATTAGCTGTCTTACGTCCAGAACCACCCAATACTTTAATGGTTAATACTTCACGAGCACCAGAGTTATCTGCAACTTTTAAACGAGTTTCTTGTTGAATCATATCGCTGTGACCTCCCTTCGGATACCTTCCGAGCGAACTTTATTATATTATTACCGCTTCTTCAACGATTTCAACTAGACGGAAACGTTTAGTTGCTGATAGCGGACGAGTTTCCATGATTTGAACAACATCACCATTTTTAGCTTGGTTATCTTCATCATGTGTTTTGAATTTTTTAGAGTACTTTACACGCTTACCATATAGGGTATGAAACTTGTAGGTTTCAACTAAAACAGTAATTGTTTTATCCATCTTGTCTGAAACGACACGGCCTGTATATACTTTACGATCATTACGCTCAGTCATTGAGGTTATCCTCCTCTCTTGTTTCAGTTATTCACGCTTACTTCACGTTGACGTACAACTGTTTTCATACGAGCAATAGACTTTCTTACCTCACGAAGACGTGCGGTATTTTCCAATTGGCCTGTTGCTAGCTGAAAGCGTAAATTAAATAGTTCTTCTTTTAACGATTTAACTTTTTGTTCAATTTCGGCAGTGGTTAGTTCTCTAATTTCATTAGCCTTCATTGATTTCACCACCAATTTCTTCACGTTTTACAAATTTAGTTCGAATCGGCAGTTTATGAGAAGCAAGACGCAACGCTTCACGTGCAACTTCTTCTGGTACACCAGCGATTTCAAACATGATTTTTCCTGGTTTAACTACTGCTACCCATCCTTCTGGAGCACCTTTACCGGAACCCATACGGACCTCTAGGGGTTTTGCAGTATATGGTTTGTCAGGAAAGATTTTAATCCAAACTTTACCGCCACGTTTCATGTAACGAGTCATTGCAATACGAGCAGCCTCGATTTGACGACTTGTAATCCAAGAAGCTTCAAGTGCTTGTAGACCATATTCACCAAAGGCAACTGTAGTTCCACCCTTAGCACGGCCATTCATTTTACCACGATGTTGCTTACGATATTTTACACGTTTAGGCATTAACATAATGCATTTCCCCCTTCCTTACTTATTAGTTTTAGTTGGAAGGACTTCTCCACGATAGATCCACACTTTAACGCCCAACTTACCATAAGTTGTGTCAGCCTCTGCTGTGCCATAGTCAATATCAGCACGTAATGTGTGTAGTGGTACTGTTCCTTCGCTATAATGTTCCGCACGAGCGATGTCTGCGCCGCCTAGACGTCCGGATACTTGTGTTTTAATTCCTTTTGCTCCTCCGCGCATTGCACGTTGGATAGTTTGCTTTTGTGCACGGCGGAACGAGATACGGTTTTCTAATTGACGAGCAATGTTATCAGCAACGAGTGTAGCGTTTAAATCAACTTTCTTGATTTCAACGATGTTAATGTGAACACGTTTGCCAGTCAAACTGTTTAATGATTTACGTAGAGCTTCTACTTCGGAACCGCCTTTACCAATAACCATACCTGGCTTACCAGTGTGAATGGTAATATTTACACGGTTTGCTGCACGTTCAATATCGATAGAAGAAACAGCAGCAATGCGCAAGCGATTTTCAAGATATTCTCTAATCTTAATATCTTCATGTAGTAAGTCTGCATAGTCTTTACCTGCATACCACTTTGACTCCCAGTCACGAATGATACCGACGCGAAGACCTTTTGGATTTACTTTTTGACCCACTGACTATCCCTCCTTCTTTTCAGTTACAACCACTGTAATATGGCTTGTGCGTTTATTGATTTTACTTGCACGTCCTTGTGCACGTGGACGAAAACGTTTCAATGTAGCACCTTCATTTACAAATACTTCAGAAACTACCAGGTTATCTGCTTCCATTTCATAGTTGTGTTCCGCATTCGCAATTGCAGAATTTAGTACTTTTTCTACAACTGGAGAAGCACCACGTTGTGTATGGCGTAGTATTCCTACTGCTTCACCAACTTCTTTTCCTCGAATCAAATCTACGACTAAACGAACTTTACGAGGAGCAATACGAACAGATTTCGCAACGGCTTTAGCTTGCATGTGGAGCGCCTCCTCTCATTAGCGTTTTGTTTTCTTATCATCGCCACCGTGTCCTCTATAAGTACGGGTTGGCGCGAATTCACCTAATTTATGTCCGACCATATCTTCTGTAACATAGACAGGTACGTGTTTACGTCCGTCATATACAGCAATCGTATGGCCAACAAAAGTAGGGAATATTGTTGAACGACGAGACCAAGATTTAACTACTTGTTTCTTGTCAGATTCATTTAACGTATCGATCTTTTTCAATAGATGGTCATCTGCAAAAGGTCCCTTTTTCAAGCTACGACCCATGGATAAACCTCCTTTCGTAATTGAACGACGGTTCTTACTGCCCGTCGTCTCATCCGTTTATTTTTTACGCTTACGAACGATATATTTATCTGTAGGTTTGTTACGCTGACGCGTCTTGTAACCAAGTGTAGGTTTACCCCAAGGTGACATTGGTGATTTACGTCCGATTGGTGCACGTCCTTCACCACCACCATGTGGGTGATCATTAGGGTTCATAACAGAACCACGGACAGTCGGGCGCTTGCCTAACCAACGGGAACGACCAGCTTTACCTATTGTTATAAGCTCATGTTCAAGGTTTCCAACTTGACCGACTGTTGCACGACAAGAAGATAATACCAAGCGAACTTCGCCTGATTTCAAGCGTACCAACGTATATTTATCTTCACGTCCAAGAATTTGTGCTTCAGCTCCAGCTGAGCGCACAAGTTGTCCGCCACGTCCTGGCTTCAACTCAACGTTATGGATGATTGTACCAACTGGGATATTTTTAAGCGCAAGAGCATTACCTAGTTTGATATCTGCTTGCTCACCAGACTCAATCTGCTGTCCTACTTTGATTCCTTTTGGCGCTAATATATAACGCTTTTCTCCGTCCGCATAATGAATTAATGCAATATTAGCTGAGCGGTTTGGATCATATTCTACTGTAGCAACGCGTCCAGGTATTCCATCTTTATCACGCTTAAAGTCGATGATGCGGTATTGGCGCTTGTGACCTCCGCCTTTATGACGAACTGTAAGCTTACCTTGGTTGTTACGACCGCCACGCTTGTAAATTGAACTTAATAGAGATTTTTCTGGGGTATCCGTAGTAACCTCTGCAAAGTCAGATGAAGACATGAATCGTCTGCCGTTTGTTGTTGGTCTGAATTTTTTAATAGCCATTTTGTTTTCCCTCCTTCACTAGTTTCTCTATTTAACCTTCAAAGAAGTCTAGGTCTTTACTATCTTCTGAAAGCTGCACAATAGCTTTTTTGCGATCTGAACGGTATCCGCCGTAACGGCCCATTCGCTTGAATTTACCTTTAATATTCATCGTATTTACTTGTTCTACCTTCACACCAAATACTAGTTCAACAGCATCTTTAATCTCTGTTTTATTTGCCTTTGGAGTTACTTCGAACGTATATTTCTTTTCTGCCATTAAGTCAGCAGAACCTTCTGTAATGACAGGGCGCTTTATAATATCACGTGGATCTTTCATTATGCAAGCACCTCCCCTGCTTTTTCAGCTGCATCCTTGGTTATGATCAGCTTGTCATGCGTAAGCAAGTCTAGTACATTTACTTCTTCTACAGTAAGTACATTTACTTTCTGAAGATTGTTTGCAGAGCGAACTACTGTTTCATCTCTGTCAGCTGTTACGATTAATACTTTTTTATCTGCATTAAGCGCATTTAGCATCTGTACTACTTCTTTTGTTTTTGGAGCGTCAATTGCAATGTTTTCCACTACAATTAAGTCCTCTTCCTTAGCTTTTGAAGAAAGTGCAGACTTAAGAGCTAGACGACGTACCTTTTTCGGTAATTTGTAGCTGTAGCTGCGTGGTGTTGGACCAAATACTGTTCCGCCACCTACCCATTGCGGTGAACGGGTTGAACCTTGACGTGCACGACCTGTTCCTTTTTGTCTCCACGGTTTAGCACCGCCGCCACGAACTTGTGAACGATTTTTAACAGCGTGCGTGCCTTGACGTAGTGATGAACGTTGCATTAATACTGCTTCATTCAAAACATGTGTGTTCGGTTCGATACCGAATACGGAGTCATTTAATTCAAAATCTCCGGCCTTCGATCCATCTTGTTTTAATAGTGCTACTTTAGGCATGACATATCCTCCCTTCGTGTATATGATTAGTTAGCCTTTAATGCACTCGCAATTCTTACGAATGATTTTTTTGCACCAGGAATATTACCTCTGATTAAAAGAAGATTGCGTTCCGTATCTACTTTTACAATATCAAGGTTTTCAATAGTGATTTGTCTACCACCCATTTGACCTGGAAGTTTCTTGCCTTTGAAAACACGCATTGGGTCAATTACACCCATTGCACCTGGCGATCTATGGAAATGGGAGCCGTGAGTTGACGGTCCTCGTTGTTGTCCGTGGCGTTTGATAACCCCTTGGAAACCTTTCCCTTTAGAAGTTCCGGTAACATCTACTTTATCGCCAGTTTGAAAAACATCAACACTGATCTCTTGACCAACATCGTATTCATCAAGATTTGCGTTACGGAATTCACGAACGCAGCGCTTAGGGGCTGTGTTTGCTTTATCAGCATGGCCTTTTTCCGCTTTGTTTGTACGTGACTTCTTTTCATCTGCAAAACCGATTTGTAGTGCTTCATAGCCATCATTTTCAAGTGTTCTTTTTTGTAATACTACGTTTGGCTCAGCCTGAACAACTGTTACCGGGACTAATTCTCCCTCGTCAGAAAATAACTGAGTCATGCCGATTTTACGACCTAAGATTCCTTTCGTCATCCGTTACACCTCCTATATAATTCAATAATTTATAATTTAATTTCAATATCCACACCAGATGGTAAGTCAAGACGCATTAGTGAATCAACCGTTTGTGGTGTTGGATTAACAATGTCGATCAAGCGCTTATGAGTACGCATTTCGAACTGCTCACGAGCATCTTTGTATTTGTGCACGGCACGTAATACAGTGTAAACAGATCTTTCTGTAGGCAACGGAATCGGTCCAGAAACATTTGCACCAGAACGTTTCGCTGTATCTACAATCTTTTCAGAAGACTGATCTAAAATACGGTGATCATATGCTTTTAATCGAATTCTAATCTTTTCTTTTGCCATTATTTTCCCTCCTTTTCGCCCATTTTATAACAGACATTCTCCGTGAAAATTTCTTGACCATCCGCCATGGCAAAGGGGCCGGGTGTGTCAACAACCTTTCACTTCATCGCCTTTTTTTGACCAACATTAATAGTATAAAGAAAAAACGTGGTCAATGCAACCTTTTTTTATAAATAACAATTTGATTGCACATCTATGTATTATACAAACATAATCCACTGATTGCAAGGAGTTGAGGAAATTTTTTTGTAGAAATTTGCTGAAGCCGGAAATTAGATTCCAATATGGTCTAATTAAGTTCTGCTGAGCGGGTTTTGGGTAGCTGTCCACTCGACTTAATCTCTCATTTCATTATTGCGTTAGTATCTCGAGAATTACCGCAAATGCCAGACACTTTCACCAACTCATACAGTATAAAAGGTGATCCTGGAAGGGTGAGACGGATCCTCATTCCGTAATGCATACTATTTTTTACGTAATTTCTATTGTTACTAGCATTTTTCTCTCCCAAAATTGAACCAAGAGGAATATTCGGCCTATAACCGAGAAATATTAGTGTAGGCAGAATACGTGGTCTCCAATGGGAACAGCACGCGTCCGAAAACCCCGGAAGAATTCCTAAGCTGCACGAGGAGGCTGTGGCTGTTCCCGTACGAATCTAAGCATTTTTCCATCTTTAGAGCGAGAGAAAGCCTGTAACAAAATTATATCAACTTCAATAATTTATAAACTAACAAACTTATTAGAAAACTTGGATTGTTGCCAAGTTTTAATGGCACTAGCTTAATTGCCTTTATACAGTAAGAAGGATTTATACTTTTGAATGAAAATACCTCTTTAGCTTGATTCAAACGGAGTTTTTTATTGATATAAAAGTCTTAACGGAATAAATTCTTTCTAAGACTTTTATTTTTAGCGGACACAGAAGACGCTATTTCCATATAAAAGTGACATTTTCGAAGTTATCCGGACACGGAAGCCCTTATTTCACATATACCCTGGTTAATAGAAGGCTTTTTTACTAAATAAGGTCCTTGGTATCCGCAAACACCACCAATTTCGTGGATTTATGCTAAATAAGGGCTCTGGTGTCCGCAAAACCTCAAACTTACTATCCTAATTCGATTAAATTCATTTTCATGACAAATGGTGGCTGCGTAACGGCAGCATGTTGCTTTCGTACCTGCCGAAAAATACTAAAAAAACAGACAGCGTCGTCACGCTGTCTGTTTTTAAATTAGCATAATAATTATTTTTGAATTGAAGTTACAACGCCTGATCCAACAGTACGTCCGCCTTCACGGATTGAGAAACGAGTACCGTCTTCAATAGCGATTTGTGAAATTAGCTCAACATCCATTTCGATGTTATCGCCAGGCATTACCATTTCTACTCCTTCTGGAAGTTGAATAACTCCAGTTACGTCAGTAGTACGGAAGTAGAACTGTGGACGATAGTTAGCGAAGAATGGAGTATGACGTCCACCTTCTTCTTTAGATAAAACATAAACTTCTGCTTTAAAATTTGTATGTGGTGTAATTGAACCTGGTTTAGCTAGTACTTGACCACGGTTGATATCATCACGTGATACCCCACGAAGAAGTGCGCCAATGTTGTCACCTGCTTCTGCGTAATCAAGAAGCTTACGGAACATTTCAACACCAGTTACAGTTGATTTAGATGGTGCTTCAGCAAGACCGATAATCTCAATATCGTCACCGACTTTAATTGAACCACGTTCAACACGGCCAGTTGCAACTGTACCACGGCCAGTAATTGAAAATACGTCCTCAACTGGCATCATGAATGGCTTGTCATTATCACGTTCTGGAGTTGGAATATACTCGTCAACTGCTGCCATAAGCTCATAGATTTTTTCTTCATAGTCTGCATCGCCCTCAAGAGCTTTAAGTGCAGAACCTTTAATTACTGGAATATCGTCACCAGGGAAGTCATATTCTGTTAATAGATCGCGAACTTCCATTTCAACTAGTTCTAGTAATTCTTCGTCATCTACCATATCAGTTTTGTTAAGGAAAACAACAATTGCCGGAACACCAACGTTGCGTGAAAGCAAGATGTGTTCACGTGTTTGTGGCATTGGACCATCAGCAGCAGATACAACTAGAATTGCACCATCCATTTGTGCTGCACCTGTGATCATGTTTTTAACATAGTCAGCGTGTCCTGGGCAGTCAACGTGAGCATAGTGACGAGTCTCTGTTTCATACTCAACGTGAGATGTTGCGATTGTAATACCGCGTTCTCTTTCTTCTGGAGCATGGTCAATTTGGTCAAATGCCATTGCAGTACCTTCACCAGATTGTTTGTGCAATGTAGTAGTAATTGCAGCAGTTAATGTCGTTTTACCATGGTCAACGTGTCCAATTGTACCAATGTTAACGTGACTTTTTGAGCGATCGAACTTTTCTTTAGCCATTTATAGTTCCTCCTTAAATAAGTAAAAGTTTGTTTTAATTTTATATGTTCAGCCAAGAAATAACAATTAGTGTTATTTCTTAGCCTTCAATAAAAGTTATACTTCAGAATTAGAAAAAAATCAATTATTCACCAGAATTTTTCTTGATTATTTCTTCTGAAATACTTTTTGGCACTTGTTCATAATGATCAAAGTGCATTGTAAATGTTCCACGGCCTTGCGTGTTTGAACGTAATGCAGTTGCATAACCGAACATTTCTGAAAGTGGAACAAATGATTTAACAAGCTGTGCTGGTCCGCGTGGTTCCATTCCTTCTACACGTCCACGACGAGAAGTAACATCACCCATGATATCTCCCATGTATTCTTCAGGGATAACAATTTCCACTTTCATCATAGGCTCTAGCAGAACTGGCTGACATTTATTTTTAGCAGCCTTCAAGGCCATTGAACCAGCTATTTTAAATGCCATCTCGTTCGAGTCTACGTCATGATAGCTTCCATCATATAGAGTTGCTTTAATATCAATCAATGGGTAACCAGCTAATACACCATTCGCTGTTGATTCTTTAATACCATGTTCAACAGATGCGATGTATTCACGTGGTACAACACCACCAACGATTTTATTCTTAAATTCGAAGCCTGCACCCTCTTCGTTTGGCTCAAATTTAACCCAAACGTGACCGTATTGTCCACGACCACCAGACTGACGTACAAATTTACCTTCAACTTCAGCTGATCCTCGGAATGTTTCACGGTATGCTACCTGTGGTGCACCGACTGTTGCATCTACTTTAAATTCTCTTTTCAGACGGTCAACGATAATGTCAAGGTGAAGCTCACCCATACCAGATATAATGGTTTGACCAGTTTCTACGTCTGTTTCTGTTTTGAATGTTGGATCCTCTTCAGCAAGTTTACCTAAAGCAATTGCCATTTTATCTTGGTCAGCTTTTGTTTTAGGCTCAATTGCAACACCGATTACCGGTTCCGGGAAGTCCATTGACTCTAAGACTACAAGATCCTTTTCACCACAAAGTGTATCCCCTGTTGATGTATCTTTCAAACCAATTCCGGCAGCAATCTCTCCGGCATATACAGTCGATATCTCTTCACGGGAATTTGCGTGCATTTGCAGGATCCGTCCTACACGTTCACGCTTATCTTTTACTGAGTTTTTAACATAAGTACCAGCAGATAATGTCCCTGAATATACGCGGAAGAATGTTAACTTACCAACGAATGGGTCTGTCGCTACTTTAAATGCCAGTGCAGAAAAAGGTGCGTCATCAGATGACTCACGAACTACTTGCTCTTCCGTACCAGGTATTTTCCCTTCAATTGGAGGTACATCAGTTGGTGCTGGCAGATAGTCAATTACACCATCCAACATTAGTTGAACACCTTTGTTTTTAAATGCTGAACCAACAAATACAGGGTAAAACTCAATGTTTAGTGTAGCCGTACGAATTGCTTTTTTAAGTTCCTCATTGGAGACTTCTTCTCCTTCTAGATACTTCATCATAAGCTCTTCGTCAAGCTCAGATACAGCTTCTACTAAGCTAGCACGCAGTTCTTCTGCTTTTTCTTTATATTCTGCTGGAATCTCGCGCGATTCTGCACGTGTACCAAGATCATCAAGATAATAGTAAGCTTCCATTGTAATGAGGTCAATAATACCCTCAAAATTATCCTCAGCACCGATTGGTAGCTGAACTGGATGAGCATTAGCACCTAAACGTTCTTTAAGTGTATTAGTGGAGTAAAGGAAATCCGCACCCACTTTATCCATCTTGTTAATGAATACTACTCTAGGCACACCGTAAGTCGTTGCCTGGCGCCATACAGTTTCGGTTTGTGGTTCCACACCTGATTGCGCATCAAGAACCGTTACCGCTCCATCAAGTACACGCAGGGAACGTTCAACTTCTACTGTGAAGTCTACGTGTCCTGGAGTATCGATGATGTTTATACGATAACCTTTCCATTGAGCAGTAGTTGCTGCGGATGTAATTGTGATACCGCGCTCTTGCTCCTGCTCCATCCAGTCCATCTGAGAAGCGCCTTCATGAGTTTCGCCAATTTTATGAATACGTCCTGTATAGAAAAGAATACGCTCAGTAGTAGTGGTCTTACCTGCATCAATGTGTGCCATAATACCAAGATTACGCGTCTTTTCCAAGGAGAACTCTCTAGCCATGTATTCTTCTCCTTCCTGTTAAAATCTTTATTTTGTTTTATTACCAGCGATAGTGAGCAAATGCTTTATTGGCTTCAGCCATCTTATGCAATTCTTCGCGTTTTTTCACTGATGATCCTGTGTTGTTGGAAGCGTCAAGAATTTCATTAGCAAGTCGCTCTTCCATTGTTTTTTCTCCGCGAAGACGTGAGTAATTAACAACATAACGTAAAGCTAGTGCTTGACGGCGTTCAGGGCGTACTTCCATCGGTACTTGGTAGTTTGAACCACCAACACGACGTGCACGAACTTCAAGTACTGGCATTACATTCTTCATTGCTTGTTCAAAAACTTCCATTGCGTTTTGTCCACTTCTTTCTGCGACAAGTTCAAACGCATTATAAAGAATTTTTTGTGCTTTACCTCTTTTACCGTCTATCATGATTTGATTGATTAAACGTGTAACTAGCTTTGAATTATAAAGCGGATCTGGCAAGACATCGCGTTTAGGTACTGGTCCTTTACGTGGCATATGTCCCCCTCCTTTCCTATATCTGTATTATAAATTTATTTCTTTTTAGGTTTTTTTGCACCATATTTAGAACGACCTTGTTTACGGCCTTCTACACCAGCTGTATCAAGCGCTCCACGTACAATGTGGTAACGTACACCAGGTAAGTCTTTAACACGACCGCCACGGATTAATACTACACTATGCTCTTGTAGATTGTGTCCAATTCCTGGAATATATGCAGTTACCTCCATGTTGTTTGACAAACGAACACGTGCATATTTACGAAGTGCAGAGTTCGGTTTCTTCGGTGTTAATGTACCGACACGTGTACAAACGCCACGTTTGTGTGGTGAATTTTCATCTGTAACTCTTTTCTTGAAGCTGTTATACCCTCTATTTAGTGCAGGAGAGTCAGACTTTCTTGGTTTGTTCACACGACCTTTACGTACAAGTTGATTTATTGTAGGCATGATTGTTATCCTCCCTTCTTATTTATAAGCTAGTAAAAACCAGTTGCCACCCAATTTTTGGTTATTTGTAATCCCACATATCCAGGTGGTTCATCCTTTAGCAAAAAACAAAGCCTTCGCGAAAATCATCGCCAAAACCTTTATTGTTTTACTGCTACTGTCGATGCACCAACGTCTATGCCGCAAGCAGCGCCAAGTCGTTCCATCGAATCAACACGGTGACAAGGCACATCCAGCTCATTAGCTAAACGCTCTACCTTTTGTGTGATTTGTTGGTCTGCATCATCAGCAATAAAAACTTCACTTACATCACCATTTTTCATAGCTTTAAGTGTTTGCTTCGTTCCGATTATCAACTGTGTTTGAACCTGAGTTACTTTTTCATAAGACAATAGCATATCCTCCAAAGTAACAAGTAGAATCGGAAACACCTTAAATATAGTATCATTCTCGTTTTTTAATGTCAACTGAAATTTTACTATTTTTAAGTGCTTCCGAATATTAGTCACTTGTTTTTAAAAATGGGTTACTTTACCGTTTCTGTTTCTTCTTGCTCTTCTGCATTTTCTTTTGGCTGATCTAAAGATGACTTAATTTTTCGGTAACGGTTCATCCCTGTCCCGGCAGGAACTAGTTTACCTATTATAACATTCTCTTTAAGTCCTAGCAGTTCGTCACGTTTACCTTTAATAGCAGCATCCGTTAATACACGAGTTGTTTCCTGGAAGGATGCAGCTGATAAGAATGAATCAGTTTCCAGTGACGCTTTTGTGATTCCCAGTAATACAGGTTTTCCGACAGCTGGCTGTTTTCCTTCCTGTAACACTGCATTGTTTGCTTCTTTGAATTGGTGAATTTCGAGTAATGACCCAGGAAGTACATTTGTATCTCCGGATTCAACAACACGAATTTTACGAAGCATTTGACGAACCATTACTTCTACGTGTTTATCCCCGATTTCAACACCTTGCATACGGTAAACCCGCTGCACTTCACGTAACAAGTAAGATTGAACTCCCTGAACGCCTTGTGCACGAAGAAGTTCTTTTGGATCGATAGAACCTTCAGTAAGTGCTTGACCGGAAGCTACTTCATCACCAACAGTTACTTTCATGCGGGCATTATACGGAACTGGATAGGAGCGTTGTTCTACATCACCTTGAACAACAATTTCCTGTTTATCCTTCACTTCTTTAATTTCATGGACAGTACCGTGAACTTCACTGATAACCGCTTGCCCTTTAGGGTGGCGAGCTTCAACCAGCTCCTGAATACGCGGTAAACCTTGTGTGATATCGTCTCCTGCAACTCCACCCGTGTGGAATGTACGCATTGTAAGCTGTGTACCTGGTTCACCGATTGATTGTGCAGCGATAATACCTACTGCTTCACCAACTTCTACCTCATCGCCAGTTGCCAGGTTACGACCATAGCATTTCTTACAAACGCCATGTTTTGTATTACATGTGAAGGCAGTTCTTATGACAACCTGTTCATGTCCTGCTTCAATAATCTGTTTTGCCTGATCTTCCGAAATTACCTCATCGACATCGACAATCACTTCACCTGTTTCAGGCTTACTGACCTTTTCAAATGCCGTACGTCCGATCAGGCGATCTAACAATGGTTCGATCAATTCTGCCCCATCCGTTAACGCTGAAACAGGTAATCCTCGATCTGTACCACAGTCGTCTTCGCGAATGATTACATCCTGCGCTACATCCACTAGACGACGAGTTAAGTAACCAGAGTCAGCTGTTTTCAGTGCTGTATCGGCAAGTCCTTTACGAGCACCGTGTGTAGAAATAAAGTATTCCAACACTGTTAAGCCTTCACGGAAACTTGATTTAATCGGTAATTCAATGATCTTACCAGCCGGATTGGCCATTAAGCCACGCATACCAGCAAGCTGTGTGAAGTTAGATGCGTTACCTCGTGCACCTGAATCACTCATCATAAATATTGGGTTTCTAGGGTTCAGTGATTGCATTAAGCGTTCCTGAATATCGTCTTTTGCTTTAGACCAGATAGCTATAACTCGATCATAACGCTCTTCATCAGTGATCAAACCGCGTCTGAACTGTTTAGATACAGTATCAACTTTCGTCTGTGACTCTTCAATTATGCTTTGCTTCTCTGCTAATACAACAATATCGGATACACCAACAGTCATGCCCGCTTTTGTGGAATAACTGAATCCAAGATCTTTCATGCGGTCAAGCATTTTTGATGTTTCGCTAATTTTAAACCGTTTAAACACTTCAGCAATTATATCTCCGAGTATTCCTTTCTTAAACGGAGGAATAATTTCACGAGTTTTAATTTCTTCTCCAATATTTGTTCCTTTTTCAACAAAATATTTTCCTGGCGTTTTAATTTCCAGGTTGTCATTTGTTGGTTCATTTATATACGGGAAGGACTCCGGTAATATCTCATTAAAGATAAGCTTACCTACTGTCGTTATTAACAATTGGGTCTGTTGTTCATCAGTAAATGATTTTTTGTTCAAGCTGGACGCCTGCACGGCAACTCTTGTATGCAAATGAACATAGCCATTTTGATAAGCTATCAGCGCCTCATCGAGATCCTTAAACACGCTTCCTTCACCAATTGCGTTCTCACGTTCCAGTGTTACGTAATAGTTTCCTAATACCATATCCTGTGATGGTGTTACAACTGGTTTACCATCTTTTGGATTCAAAATGTTTTGAGCAGCAAGCATTAGAATACGCGCCTCGGCTTGGGCCTCTGCTGATAATGGTACGTGGACCGCCATTTGGTCACCGTCAAAGTCAGCGTTATATGCTGTACATACTAATGGGTGAAGACGGATTGCTCGCCCTTCTACCAATGTAGGTTCGAACGCCTGAATACCTAAACGGTGCAACGTTGGAGCACGGTTAAGCAATACAGGATGCTCTTTAATCACTTCTTCCAATACATCCCAAACATCTGGATGAACGCGTTCAATTTTGCGTTTTGCCGATTTAATATTATGAGCTATTCCTCTTTCAACGAGTTCCTTCATAATAAATGGCTTAAATAACTCAAGCGCCATTTCTTTCGGCAAACCACACTGATACATTTTAAGACTTGGACCTACAACAATTACCGAACGACCGGAATAGTCTACACGTTTACCAAGTAGATTCTGACGGAAACGGCCTTGCTTACCTTTTAGCATATGAGACAAGGATTTTAACGGTCTGTTACCTGGGCCTGTAACCGGACGGCCGCGGCGACCATTATCAACCAATGCGTCAACAGCTTCCTGCAGCATACGTTTCTCGTTTTGCACAATAATACTTGGTGCACCAAGATCCAATAAACGCTTCAAACGATTATTACGGTTAATAACACGACGATATAAATCGTTCAGATCGGATGTTGCAAAGCGCCCGCCATCAAGCTGTACCATTGGACGAATTTCTGGTGGAATAATTGGAAGAACATCAAGAACCATCCATGACGTATCATTTCCTGAATGACGAAATGCCTCTAAGACATCCAAACGTTTGATTGCACGGGTTCTGCGCTGTCCTTGGGCTGTTTTCAGCTCTTCCTGCAATGCTTCAACTTCTTTTTCAAGATCGATATCCTGCAAAAGCTTGCGTATCGCTTCAGCACCCATTTGTGCCTTGAAAGTTTTGCCATATTTGTCGTAATATGCGCGATATTCTTTTTCAGATAGAAGTTGTTTCTTCTCTAATGGTGTATCTCCTGTTTCTGTAACAATATATGCAGCAAAATAAATTACTTCTTCTAACGCACGTGGTGACATATCTAATACAAGACCCATTCGACTCGGGATCCCTTTAAAATACCAGATATGTGATACCGGTGCAGCTAATTCGATGTGACCCATACGCTCACGGCGTACTTTAGCTTTTGTAACTTCTACACCACATCGATCACAAACAACGCCTTTATACCGTACACGCTTATATTTCCCGCAATGACATTCCCAGTCCTTTTGTGGGCCGAAAATACGTTCACAAAATAACCCATCTTTCTCTGGTTTTAATGTGCGGTAGTTAATCGTTTCTGGTTTTTTGACCTCGCCGTATGACCAAGAGCGTATTTTTTCTGATGAAGCTAAACCTATTTTCATATACTCAAAGTTATTTACATCTAGCAAGGGGCCTACCTCCCTTTTAGTGTCCGATTTTACCATTTACTTAGAATTATATAGATGGAGGTGCTGACCCGGCATAGAGTCAGCACTCCGTTATTTTTAGTTGCCTTCTACTTCTAAGTTCAATTTGCTTGCTGCTTGCGTTTCCTCTTCTTCCAGGTCACGCATCTCTATTTCAGATTCATCGCTTGCGAGCATCTTAACGTCCATACCAAGACTTTGTAATTCCTTAATAAGGACTTTAAAGGATTCTGGTACACCTGGTTCGGCAACATTATCACCTTTAACGATTGACTCATACGTTTTTGCACGGCCGACGATATCATCTGATTTAACCGTCAGGATTTCCTGAAGTGTATAAGCAGCACCGTACGCTTCAAGTGCCCAAACTTCCATTTCACCGAAACGCTGTCCACCAAATTGCGCTTTTCCGCCTAGTGGTTGCTGTGTTACAAGTGAATATGGTCCTGTTGAACGAGCGTGCAACTTGTCATCAACCATGTGCGCAAGTTTAATCATATACATGACACCAACTGATATACGGTTGTCAAACGGCTCTCCCGTTCTCCCATCGTACAATATGCTCTTAGCATCTTTTGGCATACCCGCTTCTTCCAGTGTATCCCAAACATCTTGCTCTGAGGCACCATCAAATACTGGTGTTGCAACATGGAGACCAAGCTGACGCGCGGCCATACCCAAGTGCATTTCGAACACCTGTCCGATATTCATTCGTGATGGTACACCTAATGGGTTAAGCATAATGTCGATTGGTGTCCCATCCGGTAAGAACGGCATATCTTCTTCAGGCAATATTTTGGAAATAACACCTTTGTTACCATGTCGTCCAGCCATCTTGTCACCTTCAGATATTTTACGCTTCTGAACAATATATGCTCGAACAAGCTGATTAACACCTGGTGGGAGTTCATCGCCGTCTTCACGGTTAAAGATTTTAACATCCAGAACAATTCCGCCAGCACCATGAGGTACTCGTAATGATGTATCACGAACTTCACGTGCTTTTTCACCAAAAATTGCATGTAACAAACGTTCTTCAGCAGATAGTTCCGTTACCCCTTTTGGAGTTACTTTTCCAACCAGGATATCTCCATCTGAAACTTCGGCACCTACACGAATGATTCCTTCTTCATCTAGGTCCTTCAGGGCATCCTCGCCAACATTCGGAATATCTCTGGTGATTTCCTCTGGCCCGAGTTTTGTATCACGAGCTTCAGATTCGTACTCTTCTATATGAATTGAAGTATATACGTCATCCTTCACAAGTCGTTCACTCATAATGATCGCATCTTCGTAGTTATAGCCTTCCCAAGTCATGAAGCCTGTAAGGACATTTCGACCTAACGCTAGTTCCCCATCTTCCATAGACGGGCCATCTGCAAGGATTTCACCTTTTGTAACACGATCTCCTTGGCTTACGATAGGGCGTTGGTTGTAACAGCTTCCTTGGTTTGAACGAATATATTTTTGCAAACGGTAAGTGTCTAAATCACCTTTTACTTCTTTTCCGTCCACTTCAGAAACACGACGAATATGAACCTCTTTTGCTTCTACACGTTCGACAATACCATCATTAACGCAAATAATCGCTGCGCCCGAGTCTTTCCCGGAAACATATTCCATTCCCGTTCCAACAACAGGTGCTTCAGGTTGCAACAATGGCACTGCCTGACGTTGCATATTAGCTCCCATTAACGCACGGTTGGAGTCATCGTTTTCCAAGAATGGAATACATGCTGTTGCAGCTGAAACAACTTGTTTAGGAGATACATCCATGTAATCAAGTTGTTCGCGCGGTACTGCTGTATTCTCACCACGGAAACGTGCAATAACTTCATCGTCTGTAAAACTGCCATCTTCATTTAAACGAGCATTCGCCTGAGCAACAATGTAATTATCTTCTTCATCTGCTGTAAGGTAATCAATTCGTGCTGTTACCTTGCCTGTTTCAGGATCAACCCTGCGATACGGCGTTTCGATAAAGCCAAATTCATTAACTTTCGCATAGCTGGACAACGAGTTTATTAAACCGATATTTGGTCCCTCTGGTGTCTCAATCGGACACATACGGCCATAGTGGGAATAGTGGACGTCACGAACTTCGAATCCTGCACGCTCACGTGTTAAACCACCTGGTCCCAGTGCAGACAAACGACGCTTATGCGTTAATTCCGCTAATGGATTTGTTTGATCCATAAATTGTGATAACTGTGAACTACCGAAAAATTCCTTAATCGACGCAATCACAGGTCGAATATTAATTAGTTGCTGCGGTGTAATACTAGATGTATCCTGAATCGACATTCTTTCACGCACAACACGTTCCATACGAGATAACCCAATACGGAATTGATTCTGTAATAACTCCCCAACAGAACGTAGTCTGCGGTTACCCAGATGGTCTATGTCATCTGTGCCCCCAACATGGTGGAGCAGGTTAAAGAAATAGTTGACCGCTGATAGAATGTCAGCAGGCATTATATTTTTAACGCCTCTGTCTACACCAGCATTGCCTACAACGTTCAATTCTCTTTCACCACTTGGATCAGTAGGGTCTACTATTTTAATTGATTGTACAAGAATCGGATCATCAAGAACGCCTTCCTGCAGTTCAACGCTTTTTTCACCGAGTTTCTCTTCATCTTTTTCCAAATAAGGAATTATCTTATCAAGTAGTTTACGCTCTAATTTATCACCTTTTTGCGCTAAAACTTCACCAGTTTCCGGATCGACAATCGGTTCAGCCAGTACTTGATTAAACAGACGATTTTTAATATCGAGCTTTTTATTCATTTTATAGCGACCAACACGAGCCAGGTCATAACGCTTCGGATCAAAGAAACGTGAAACCAATAAATTCTTTGCATTATCTACTGTTGGCGGCTCACCAGGGCGCAGACGTTCATAAATTTCTAACAAGGCTTTATCTGTTGTTTCTGTGTTATCTTTTTCCAATGTATTCTTAAGGTACTCGCTTTCACCCAGCAGATCGATAATTTCCTGATCTGAACCAAAACCAAGTGCACGTAAAAGTACCGTAATTGGCAATTTACGTGTGCGATCAATTCTTACATATGCGACATCTTTGGCATCTGTTTCGAATTCCAGCCATGCACCACGGTTTGGAATAACCGTTGCCGTAACACCGCGTTTACCATTTTTGTCGTATTTTTCGTTATAATAAACACTAGGTGAACGTACAAGCTGGGAAACGATGACACGTTCAGCCCCATTAATGATAAATGTACCTGTGTCTGTCATAAGTGGGAAATCACCCATGAATACTTCTTGTTCTTTTACTTCACCGGTCTCATTATTGATTAAACGAACCTTCACGCGAAGCGGAGCATTATACGTGACATCTCGATCTTTTGATTCATCTACAGGATATTTTGGTTCCCCGAGACTGTAATCTACAAATTCCAGCGAAAGGTTACCTGTAAAATCCTCAATAGGAGAAATGTCTTTGAACATTTCCCTCAATCCCTCTTCTAAAAACCACTCATAAGAAGCGGTTTGAATCTCGATTAGATTTGGTAATTCTAACACCTCGCTAATACGCGCATAGCTCCTGCGTTGGCGGTGCCGTCCATACTGAACTAGTTGACCTGTCAACAACTTCACCCCTCAAATCAAGCATTTTTCATAAATTATTAAAGCGTTAATACGCCCTGTTGAAAAATGACTAATAATATTTAGCAAAAACGAACTGATTAAATAGTGCTTAAATCAGTTGTTTTTTGAATCCTATTTTTGTGTTGATGCGAAACAACAATAGCCAAGTGCCACTGTCCGCAAAACATGCTGAACAAACTTGTAATTCGGAGTTATACAAGTAAAAAAATTTCATTCACCGGTAATATAACACGCTACAATGTGATATAATTAAAAATATCAGAAAACACGGCTTATTGTTAATGGGGTATCATGAAAGCGTGATTAGCCTTCCTCGAAACCCTCACACCATGAAGTGTAGACTTTAAACACTCTCACAGTATAAATATTTCTTAAACTGCGAAAATGTCAATTTGATAATGTGTTTAATTTTTGGGATTTTAACAGTGTCTCCGATTACCAATGAATTATACGTTTCATTTCTCATGAAATCCCCCCTTGACAAAGGAAGTCCCATGTTAGCATTTTACTATATTAACACATGTCAATTATAAGGTCAATCATTTGTAGCCCTCAATATGAAATACCCTTTATCCCGCTGGACTACCTGAACGTTCCCAAATAATTCATTTAATTTTTCTTTAGCTGATGGCGCACCCTGCTTTTTCTGAATAACTACCCACAATTGACCATCTAGTAATAGAGCATCTTTACTATCTTCAAACATTTGGTGAACTACTTTTTTCCCTGCTCTAATCGGCGGATTAGTTAATATAGCAGCGAATGAACGGTTTGTTAGATTACTAAAACGATCACTTTGCACGAATTCTGTATTTACTACATTATTATGGTTGGCATTTTTTTGGGCAAGGTTGATAGCCCGCTCGTTAATATCTGTCAAAATCATGGTTCGATCATTATAACAATCTGCTAATGTAATTCCAATTGGGCCGTAACCACAACCAAGGTCTAGAAAATCGCCTGCTATCAATGGTTCTTTAAATGCTTCAATCAGTAAACGGGAGCCAAAATCCACTTCATTTTTCGAAAAAACACCATAATCACTTTCAAATGTGTAAACTTTGCCCCGTAATTGGTAATTCCATTTCTTGGGTGAACTTTTAGATTGAGGATCTTGCGAAAAGTAATGCTCTGACATTAGGGCACCTACTTTGTGTGTATTCTGAAGAAATAAATATATATAGAGCCCGTCGTATATTCCGACGAGCTCTTTTCATAAAAAATAATATTACTTAACTTCGATTGATGCTCCAACTTCTTCAAGCTTGCCTTTGATTTCTTCAGCGTCTTCTTTAGAAGTACCTTCCTTAACTGCTTTAGGAGCGTTGTCTACTAAGTCTTTTGCGTCTTTAAGACCAAGACCAGTAATTTCGCGAACAGCTTTAACTACTTTAATTTTTGAATCTCCAGCACTTTCAAGTACTACGTCAAATTCAGTTTGTTCTTCAGCTTCTTCTGCTCCACCAGCAGCACCGGCAGCAGCAACTGGAGCTGCAGCACTTACACCAAATTCTTCTTCAATTGCTTTAACAAGATCGTTTAATTCTAAAACAGACATTTCTTTTACCGCTTCAATGATTTGTTCATTAGTCATGATATATTCCTCCATTTTTCTTTTAATTTAATATTTCCGGAATGCTAAATTACTTGTGGCAATTTACGCACCTTGTTCTTCTTCTTTTTGATCTGCGATTGCTTGTGTTGCGTAAGCAAGATTACGGATAGGTGCTTGTAATACGCTAAGAAGCATAGATACCATACCTTCGTAATTTGGCAGATCGGCAAGTTCTTGAATTTGCTCAAGTGATGCAACCTGACCTTCAATTACGCCACCTTTGATTTCCAGCTCATTATGATCTTTTGCGAAGTTATTCAAAATTTTAGCTGGTGCCACTACATCCTCATTACTAAATGCAATTGCAGTTGGGCCAACCAATGTATCAGATAACTCCCCTAGTTCTACAGCATCCACAGCACGACGAGCCATTGAGTTTTTGTAAACTTTGAATTCGACATCAGCTTCACGAAGCTGCTTACGCAATTCTGTTACTTCCGCTACATCAAGACCACGATAATCTACTAGCAAAGTAGATTGACTGTCACGAAATTTAGAAGCAATCTCTTGTACGAGTTGTTGTTTTTGTTCAATAATATTGCTATTGGACATTGTTCCACCTCCTATTAACGTTTTAACGTTACCGGTAACGAGACTAATAAAGCCTCCATGTAGACATGGAGGCTTTTATGACAAATTATAATCAACAACGATCATTTAATCTGCTTTTAAACACCTCGGCAGGAAATTAAGCGATTGCTCGCACCTACTGTCTACGGTACAACGTATTTATTTTTACAACGCAATTCAGTATACCTAATTGTTGTTAGATTGTCAACAACAGATTAGCCGCGAACATAACTTGAGACATCTACTTTAATTCCAGGTCCCATTGTTGATGTTACGGATGCATTACGCATGTAGATACCTTTAGCAGCTTGTGGCTTAGCTTTCACAAGCGCTTCTGTAATTGCTTCAAAGTTTTCGATTAATTTTTGATTGTCGAATGAAATTTTTCCAATTGGAACATGAATATTAGCTGATTTATCAACACGATATTCCACTTTACCAGCTTTAATATCGTTAACAGCTTTTTCAATTTCAAACGTAACTGTGCCGGTTTTTGGGTTAGGCATTAGCCCTTTTGGTCCTAATACGCGTCCAAGTTTACCAACTTCAGCCATCATGTCAGGAGTTGCAACAATTACATCAAACTCAAACCAACCTTGATTGATTTTATTGATTAGATCCTGCTCTCCAACATAATCTGCTCCAGCTTCTTCAGCTTCTTTCGCTTTGTCGCCTTTTGCAAATACCAGTACACGTTGTGTTTTACCAGTACCATGCGGCAATACCATAGCTCCACGAATTTGCTGGTCAGCTTTCTTAGGGTCTACCCCTAAACGAAATGCCGCTTCTACAGTTTCATCAAAGTTTGCTTTTGCTGTTTCTTTTAACAATGCAACAGATTCTTGCACTTCATATGATTTCGTACGATCAACAAGCTTTGTAGCTTCTTGAAGTCGTTTACTCTTTTTAGCCATTTTGTTTCCTCCTCAATTGTGGTTATAGCGGTAAGACCTCCCACTTATAAAAGCACGAATACTTTTATAGCTTGCAAAAAGGTTGCGATGGATGGTAACCCATTTCCGCAACCTATAACTTATTTAAAATTGTTAGACATTAGTCTTCAATCGTAATGCCCATACTGCGTGCAGTTCCTTCAACCATGCGCATCGCTGCTTCTAGATCAGCGGCGTTTAAATCAGGCATTTTAGTTTCCGCAATTTCCTGTACTTTATCACGCTTAACAGTAGCAACTTTATTTCGGTTTGGTTCACCTGAAGCAGTTTCAATTCCAGCTGCTTTTTTCAACAATACAGCAGCAGGTGGAGTTTTAGTGATAAACGTAAATGAACGGTCTTCAAATACCGTGATTTCAACCGGAATAATCATACCAGCTTCATCTTGCGTACGCGCATTAAATTCTTTACAGAATCCCATGATATTAACACCTGCTTGACCTAAAGCCGGCCCTACTGGTGGTGCTGGGTTTGCTTTGCCAGCTGGAATTTGTAATTTAACTAACTTGATTACTTTTTTAGCCACGAGACACACCTCCTTAAAGTCCGTGATGTGGTAATTGGGGAAATTCCCCTCCCACTCATTATTAGCCATTTTCCTCGAATATCGAGGACATGAATAACAAAAAAATTTTAGCATGAATCATAAAATTATGCAAGGTTTTGTTGAAACACTTTTATAAAACATAGTTCGCTGCTGAGATATAATCGTGTCAAAATACCACCTTCTGATACACTACGGTTTCCGTGGGCGAACGTCAAGCCTCTAAGTTCACCAAATCCGTTCGCTGGGGCATCAGCCTTGTCACTATTCCCACAGAACTACCCGCATATTTCCTTGGCTGAATATTTACTGCTAGTTACTATTCAATTCTCGGAAAAACCAGTAGTCGTTTAGCAAACAGCCGAAAAATATTTCTTTTATAATTTTTCAATCTGCGAGAAATCCAGTTCAACTGGTGTCTCACGTCCAAACATATTAACATGTACCTTAACCTTTTGCTTATCAGCGTCAATATGCTCGATTGTTCCTGTAAAGTTTGTGAATGGTCCATCGTTCACTCGTACATTTTCTTTTATTTCAAAGTCAAGCTGCATAACAGGTTCGGCTACTCCCATGCGCTTCAGAACTGCATCTACCTCATCAGGTAAAAGCGATGTCGGTTTCGTTCCATGTCCGCTTGATCCCACGAATCCCGTTACGCCTGGTGTGTTTCGAACAACATACCATGAATCATCGGTCATGACCATCTCTGCCAGAACATACCCAGGGAAGAATTTCTTTTTAACAACTTTTTTCTTACCGTTTTTAATTTCCGTTTCTTCATCTTCAGGCACGATCACACGAAAGATTCTATCTTCCATACCCATCGATTCCACACGCTTCTCTAAATTTGTTTTTACTTTGTTTTCATACCCCGAATATGTATGAACTGCATACCAATTTTTTTCCATTTAGCAGGACAAATTTACTTGCCCTTCCCTCCCTTAGCTTAAAACTTTAATGTTACCCTTTTGAAAACTCGGCTTATGCCAGGTCTTAATGGCCCTATCCCTAGTTGCACTTATACAGCAGGGAAATTTATACTTTCTAACTGCCGAAAAGTATTGCAATATTAAAAAACCCGTTTATACCGGGTTTTTTTTAATCGAAATATTATATTCCATTATAACATATTTATAGCTTAATTATTCAAAAAATGAACTTAAAATTTCGGTAATGCCAAGATCTATTACTGTGAAAAACAGTGCCACAAACACTACTGTTGAAATAACAGTTATGGTGTAACTAGTTAATTCACGACTTTTTGGCCAACTTACCTTTTTCATTTCTCGAGATACATTCTTAAAAAATTGAACAAGATTCATGCTTGTACCCCCAAACTCTACCCGAAGAGTGCTATTATTTCGTCTCACGGTGCAATGTATGCTTCCCACATGTTTTGCAATACTTTTTAACTTCCATACGCATAGGTTGTGTGGATACATTTTTACTAGTTGTATAGTTTCTATTTGAACAAATTGCACACGCTAATGTTATTTTCTGTTTCACTTTATCACCCCATTGCAGGGTTTTTCACTCATATAACTGTAGCATGGTTAGTACGATGTGTCAACGCCTGTTATGTGCTGTTTCATTCGTTTCCAGGAGTTGCTCCAGTTTACGTTTTACCCGCTGCAAAGCATTATCTATCGATTTCACGTGACGTTTTAATTTGACTGAAATCTCTTGATAGGTTTGTCCATCCAAATATAAACGCAGTACTTCTTTTTCTAAATCGCTTAGTAATTCTGATAATCTAGTTTCCATATCACCAAATTTTTCTCTGTTGACGAGTAATTCCTGTGGATCAATTGCTTTCGAACCTGCTACAACATCCAGCAAAGTCCTGTCTGATTCTTCGTCGTAAATTGGTTTATCAAGTGATACGTATGAATTAAGAGGTATGTGTTTTTGTCTTGTTGCTGTTTTAATTGCTGTAATAATTTGTCGGGTCACACAAAGTTCAGCAAACGCTTTAAATGATGATAGCTTGTCCCCATCATAGTCACGAATTGCCTTATACAGACCTATCATGCCTTCTTGTATAATATCCTCTTTATCTGCACCAATAATGAAATAAGTCCGTGCTTTAGCTCGTACAAAACTGATATATTTATTTATTAAAAAATCCAGTGCTTGACTATTTCCTTCATGCACAAGAAGGATAATACTATCATCATCCAGCATTTTTAGGCTTTGGTTCTTTTCTGCTGCTAGCTTGACACTCACCAAAAATGACCCCCCGACTACTGTGTAGTCAATTTAAACGTATTATACAGTAAGCGCTTTACTAACGTCAATACTATCTTCCAATAACTAGAAAACTTGTCCTGTCGTTAAAGGGGGGTCTTTACAAAGGGTAATACAGATGATAACTGCGCGTCGCGGAACCCAGAAGGTTTCTTTAACTGCTCATAAAAGACTTAATTATTCAACGTTCGCATCTATAGAATAAGTTCAAACAGCTGCCTTGATAATCTTAGAACGATTTTACTTGTTGCCTTGAAATATTGATAGAAGTTTTTTGTACACATAAGATGTGAACTGCGAAGTAACTGCTGGAGTAATCTTTATAAACTCTCGTCCCACCGTCCGGGATCGCTCCGGGCGGATGCTTTCCGCGGGCAACGCTTCAGCTTCCTCGGAAGCAAAAACCGCTTCCTGCGGGATCTTCAGCTGTTGCTTTTCCCGCAGGAGTCACCGCCCTTTGCTCGCCCAGACTAGTGTAGTGCTGTTACAGATTTATTCTATAGCAATTCCTACTCGAGTCAATAGCGAAGGAAATACACGGAGACTCCTGTGGGAGCTGAGGCCTAGATGAGACTGCGTAGCGACGTAGGAGCAAGGAGGCTCATCAGCCGCCCACGGAAAGCGAAGTGTATTTCCGAAGCGGCATCATAGCACTCAAGCTTTTTAAAAAGTACTTCGCAGCAGTTTATATCAATTACGTACAGTTGATCCAAAGTTAACTTATGTATGTATCTTCAGCCTTTTCTTATTCCTTCAAGGTTTATGCGTTCACTTTACGCTCCGGAATTTAAATTATTAAACACCTATTTTCAAGCCTTTTACTTTTTCAGCGGACACAGGAGCCCTTATTTCTATAAGAAAGTAACCTTTTCGAACTTCTCCGGACACAGAAGACCTTATTTTACCTTTCTCATGGTAAATAGAGGGCATTTGTGCTGAATAAGGTCTCTGGTGTCCGCCAAAACCACCATTATAGTGAATTTCTGCCAAATAAGGGCTCTGGTGTCCGCAAAACCTCGACCTTGATAGATGGCGGCTGCACACTCTGCACCATGTTTCTTAATGAAAAAGTGGAGAACTAGGATCACTTGTCCCCTCGTCTCCACTTTTCAAATTTTTCTTGTACTTCTTTTTTTAACGGGATTTTAATTTTAGGTTGTATCTGCTTGTGAACTTCTATATCTTTTTCAATCTCTCTTTCTATATCCTTGAATTCAATATATAATTCTCTCGCTGACTTCCGTAAAGCTCCACGACCAAAAATAGTTCGCTGTTCTGCGTAATCTGATGTTGCCACATACACTTGATTTTTAACATTCTTCAGTCCTTTAACAAGCCTTTCAATGCACTCGTCGGCTGTTTCATTTTCTTTTGTATAAATAACTTCAACCTTGTATGACTTATGCTTGCTTTCAATACCTTTTACATAGTACGCGTCAAATACAATAATAACCCGGAACCCTGAATATGACTGATACTCTGCCATACGTTCAATTAACCTGTCCCGTGCCTGTCCGATGTCTTTTTCCTTAAGCTTCTGCAGTTCTTCCCACGCTCCGATGATATTATAACCGTCAACAACTAATACAAACATCACTAATCACCAAGCGGAAATCTTTTTCGATATATTTCATACAACAACAAACTGCATGCAACAGATGCGTTTAAAGAGGAAACATGTCCTGTCATAGGAAGGCTAACAGTCCAATCGCACTTATCTTTAACCAAACGACTGACCCCTTTGCCTTCATTTCCAATCACAACGGCTATTGCTATGTCACCGTCCAGCTCACGGTAATCTTCTGTACCATCAGCGGCTGTTCCAACAATCCAGACATAACGTTGCTTTAGTTCATCAATGGTTTTGGCAATATTTGTCACCCTGGCAACAGGAATATGCTCCAGTGCTCCTGCTGCAGTTTTTGCCACGGTTGAAGTTAGACCAACTGACCTGTGTTTGGGAATAATTACCCCGTGAGCACCTGTGGCATCAGCGGTCCTTAAGATTGATCCCAAATTATGAGGATCCTCCAACTCATCCAGTATGATAAAAAATGGCATTTCCTTTTTATCCGCTGCTTTATTAAACAGGTCTTCCAAAGAAGCATACTGATAGGACGCCACATAGGCTACAATACCTTGATGTGAACCTTCCACAAGCTGATCAAGCTTCCTCTTAGGCACCTTCTGAATTGTAGTGCCAGCATTCCTGCTAAGTTTTTGCAGCTTCCCGAACAATTGGTTGTTCAATTGTTCTGAAACTAAAACCTTGTTTACTGATCGTCCAGAGTTCAGTGCCTCGATTACAGGGTTCTTACCGATAATAATTTCCTGGTCCATGGTTAGCCTCTCCTCCTTTCACTGAATTGAATTGCTTGTGTTATCAATTCATCTAACCGGCTTTCATTCTTTTGCAAATGATGATAACCGATTAGCGCCTCAAATGCCGTACTATAATTATACGCCTGTACACTTGTATTTTTAGGGACTGTTCCAGACTTGGCATTACGCCCTCTGGAAACAACTGCTTCTTCTTCATCAGAAAGAAGTTCCGTTTCCAGCCAATGTAAAATAACTGCAGCTTGTGCCTTTGCCGACACAAAGGAAATGGCCGATCGATGTAAGTGATTCGGTTTCACTTTGCCAGTTTGTAATAAATACTCTCTTACATAGACTTCATAAACAGCATCGCCCATGTAAGCAAGAGCTAAACTTTTCATCTGCTTCACATCAAGACTCATTACTATCCCTTTTCCAGCGGGTTCCCTGCGGTGTATCCTCTAAAATAATATTCTTTTCTTTTAGATTATCACGTATTTCGTCTGCTCGATTAAAGTCACGCTTCTTTCTGGCTTCCACTCGTTCTTGCAATAATGCTTCGATATCTTCATCGAGTAATTCCTCTTCCTGCTTAAGATAAATCCCTAATACATCCAGTAAAGCCGTGAAGCTGTTTTGGAATGCTTCGATTACTTTTATGGAGGTATGTTTTCCCTGAAGGTAGAGGTTAGCTTCTTTGGTTAATTCGAACAAGACCGAAATTGCATTTGCAGTATTGAAGTCATCATCCATCGCTTCCACAAATTGTTCATTCAGCTGCGTAACTTTTTCCAGCCACTGATCTGCATTTTTATCCATGTCCATACTTGTTTGCTTACGATGCTCCAAGTTGAAGTATGCATTTTTAATACGGTCCAGGCTATTTTTGGCACCTTCCAGCAATTCCTCCGTAAAATTTATCGGGTTACGGTAATGAACACTTAGCATAAAGAACCGAACCACCTGTGGGTCATGCTGTTGAATGATATCCCGCGTTAAAACGAAGTTACCAAGCGATTTGGACATTTTTTCATTATCAATATTAATGTACCCATTATGCATCCAGTATTTCGCAAATGATTTACCTGTCATTGCCTCAGATTGTGCGATTTCATTTTCATGATGCGGAAACGCTAAATCCTGTCCGCCGGCATGGATATCAATTGTTTCAGCAAGGTATTTTTTAGCCATTGCGGAGCACTCAATATGCCACCCCGGTCTGCCTTGTCCCCACGGGGAGTCCCAGGCTATTTCATCATCCTTTGCTTTTTTCCACAACGCAAAATCTAGTGGGTCTTCTTTCTTCTCACCCACCTTGATTCGTGCACCTGAGCGCAATTCATCAATTGATTGGTGGGATAGTTTTCCATATCCATCAAATGAACGAGGCTTAAAGTAGACATCCCCATCAACTTCATATGCATACCCTTTTGAAATTAATGTTTCAATAAAAGTTAGGATATCATTCATTGCTTCGGTAACACGTGGATTATAGGTTGCCTTTTTCACGCCTAGTGATTCAACATCCTCCAAATAAGCGTCAATAAAGCGATTTGCCACATCTGATACTTCATCACCTAACTCATTTGCAGCCTTAATGATCTTGTCATCAACATCTGTAAAATTTAATACATAATCGACTTGATATTCCTTATATTCCAGATACCTTCGTACCGTGTCAAAAACAATCGCAGGACGTGCATTCCCAATGTGAATATAATTATAGACAGTTGGTCCACACACGTACATGCTAACTCTGCCTTCTTCAAGTGGCTTAAACACTTCTTTTTGGCGTGTTAATGTATTATAAATGGTTATCGGCATTTTGTTTCCCTTCTTTCAGCTTGACTAGTTCTTCTTGTAATGAGTTAATTTCCTCTTGAAGCTGATCACAGCGATCTGCTACAGGATCCGGCAATTTATGGTGGTCGAGATTTTTACGTAATTTTTGACCGTTTTGGACAACAACACGTCCAGGAACCCCCACAACCGTTGAATGATCAGGTACATCTTTTAATACTACCGAACCACCCCCGACCTTTGAACTTTCACCGATGGTTATAGAGCCCAACACCTTGGCACCTGTAGCGATAAGGGCATTGTCTTTAATAGTAGGGTGACGCTTTCCTTTTTCCTTGCCTGTTCCTCCTAATGTTACCCCCTGAAAAACGGTAACATTATCACCTACATCGCAGGTTTCACCAATCACGACTCCCATGCCATGGTCGATAAAAAACTTCCTGCCGATTTTCGCACCAGGGTGTATTTCAATACCAGTTAGAAAGCGGCTTATTTGCGATATAGCACGTGCAATAAAATATAATCGACGCTTAAAGAAATAATGAGCAATACGGTGATTCCAAATTGCATGCAAACCCGAATATGTTAAGCATACTTCGAAATAGTTACGTGCTGCCGGATCCTGTTCAAAAACCACATCCATATCTTCCTTTATTCGCTTAAAAAATCCCATGATAACAACGCCTCCTTCCCCAATCTTTGCATTAAAAAAACGCCCCTGTGTATTCAATACACAGAGACGCTTATGGCGCGGTTCCACTCTGTTTGGAGAAATTGCTTCTCCCAACTTATACTCTAATAACGGCAGAGTACCGCCGTTATGTACATTTCTTCCATAACGGGCTCAAAGGTGCATTTCAAAAACGGTACTTTAAATCGCTCCCAGCCCCAGGCGATTCTCTCTGGATAAGTCATCCGCTTTTTACTTCTCCTTATCAACGCTCAATATTGTATTACTACTATATTATATTTTTAGCTCGATGTGAATTAATTAAGCTTCTAATTTTTTTAACACTTTATCAAGTCTGCTTAAAATAATTTCTTTTCCTAACAATTCTATTGCCATTGGAAGCTCTGGGCCATGTGCTTGTCCAGTTGTTGCAACACGAATAGGCATAAACAGCTTTTTACCCCGGTGGCCTGTTTCTTTTTGTGTTGCCTTAATTTCAGCTTTAATCGAATCCTTCGTAAAGTCATCCATATGGATTAGTTTATCAGCAAAAACCTGCAATACTTCAGGTACCTGCTCCTGTTGCAATATTTCCATAGCATTTTCATCATATTCTATTGATTCCTTGAAAAACAACTCCGTTAATTCAACGATTTCTGCTCCATATCGCAGTTGTTCCCGATACAATGTGATGACATTATCTGCCCATTCCCTTGTAGAAGCATCCATATCTTCAGGTAATCTTCCAGCCTCAATCAAATGTGGCATCGCTAATTCAATTACGCTTTCAATATCAGTTGCTTTAATATACTCATTATTCATCCATTTTAATTTATGCTGATCAAAAATTGCCGCAGACGTTGATAACCGCTCAGGATCAAAAATCTCAATTAATTTTTCTTTATTAAAGATTTCCTCTTCGCCTACCGGAGACCAGCCAAGCAACGTAATGAAGTTAAATAATGCTTCAGGCAAATAGCCTAAGTTACGATATTGTTCGATAAATTGCAGAATATGCTCATCACGTTTACTCAGCTTTTTACGATCTTCATTCAAAATGAGTGTCATATGACCAAATTTTGGTGCTCCCCATCCAAAGGCTTCATACACCATCATTTGTTTAGGCGTGTTGGAAATATGCTCTTCACCACGCAGGATATGTGAAATCTGCATTAAATGATCATCAATCGCAACGGCAAAATTGTATGTTGGTGTCCCACTTTTCTTAACAATAACCCAGTCACCAAAATCACTTGATTCAAACTTTATGTTACCTCGTACAATATCATTAAACGTATAATCCTGATTAGCAGGAACACGCATACGGATACTCGGCTTACGTCCTTCCTGTTCAAACTGGGCAATATCTTCTGCCGTTAAATTACTGTGTGCGCCAGAGTATTTTGGGACTTGTCCTTTAGCCCGTTGCTCTTCTCGTTCCTGATCAAGTTCTTCTTCGGTCATATAACATTTGTAGGCTAATCCCTTTTCAAGCAATTCATCTACATATTTATCATATATATCCAGTCGTTCCATCTGACGGTATGGGCCATAGTCTCCACCAATATCAGCACCCTCATCCCATTCGATGCCGAGCCATTTTAAATATTTAAGCTGACTCTCTTCTCCTCCGGCTACATTTCGTTTCTCGTCAGTATCCTCCGTCCGGATTATGAACTTCCCATCAAAATGTTTAGCATATAAATAATTAAACAGTGCCGTCCGCGCATTTCCTATATGTAAATTACCAGTAGGACTTGGCGCATAACGAACACGAACTTGATCTGTCATGTTAGGTACCCCTTTCTATTAGTTAACAATATATAAAGTACAGTACATTCAGTATTAGAAAAAGTGATAACATATTACGTTATCACTTTTCCATCCTCTATAAGTTATACCTTTTTTACAGTGCTTTTTCAAGTAATTTCGGTTTAGCAAAAATCATTCGTCCTGCCGATGTTTGCAGAACACTAGTAATAAGTACCTCTATCGTTTTACCGATATAATCACGGCCTTCTTCCACAACAATCATGGTGCCATCATCCAAATAAGCAATACCCTGATTTTGTTCTTTGCCGTCTTTTATTACTTGAACCATCAGTTCTTCTCCCGGAAGTACTACTGGTTTCACAGCATTTGCCAGATCGTTAATATTCAGCACATGTACACCTTGAAGGTCACATACTTTGTTCAGATTAAAGTCATTTGTAACAACAATTCCATTGATTACTTTTGCTAGTTTTATCAGTTTACTGTCAACTTCCTGAATCTCTTCAAAGTCACCTTCGTATATTTCAACTTTAACCGGCAATTCCTTTTGAATACGGTTCAACACATCCAACCCACGTCGTCCGCGGTTACGTTTCAATACATCTGATGAATCAGCAATATGCTGTAACTCTCCTAATACAAACTGTGGTATCACAATGGTTCCTTCTAAGAAACTAGTTTGGCAAATATCAGCGATACGTCCATCAATAATAACACTTGTATCTAAGATTTTAGCCTTGGGCTGTGCCTGCTCACTAGAGTCACCATCAGTTGCACTCCGCTTTTCGCGTTCCTTTTTACTAATATTTAATAAGTTCACGAATTCTTCTCTTCGTCTAAACCCAACCTGAAAACCAAAGTAACCAAGTAAAATGGTAACAAACAACGGAATAACCTGTGAAACAAACTCAATATCAATATCTTTCAGTGCAATATTGATCAGATATGCAACAACTAAACCAATAATTAATCCCAGGCTGCCAAAAAATAGATCGCCAACAGGCACCTTAATTAGCGCCTCCTCAATCCACCTTAATAATCCGACAATATAATCAGCCAGCCAGTAAGAAATAAGAGATAGTATAATTGCACCTAAAACTAAACCAATATATGGGGATGCTACCCAACCTGCATCTGTAAAATCTAATAATTCTATAATATCCGGTATATATAAATACCCAATGGTACCTCCACTAATGATAAAAAATAAATGGACAATCTTTTTCAGCACCACCGTCACCTCCTATCTTTTTATTATTACCTATTTTCCTAAAAATAACCCTAAATAAAAATAATCTTGGAAGTGTAAAAAACTAATAATATCACCTAAACCATAGCATAACTGCAATTAACAGTCAATTTAATAAACTATAAATCTTAACATATGACATTATACCTGTCAATTAATATCACACTGAATTAATGACTTACCTGTCCAGTCCAATATCCAATGCTTCTTGTACAGTATTGACACCAACAACCTGTATGGAGTCGGGTGCTTTCCAGCCCTCCAGGTTTTTCTTTGGACAAATAACCCGTTTAAACCCCAGTTTGGCCGCTTCCTGGACACGTTGCTCAATTCGGGACACGCGTCTTATTTCGCCAGTCAGTCCCACCTCTCCAATAATAATATCTTCTGGCTTGGTAGGCTGATCACGGAAACTCGATGCAATACTCACCGCAACCGCTAAGTCTATTGCTGGTTCATCAAGCTTAACTCCCCCAGCTACTTTGATATAGGCATCCTGGTTCTGAAGCATCAGACCAACACGCTTCTCTAATACTGCCATTAACAATGGAACACGATTTGAGTCAATTCCTGTTGCCATTCTTCTTGGGTTTCCAAAGCTTGAAGGTGATATTAATGCCTGGATTTCAACCAAAACAGGTCTTGTCCCCTCCATTGAGGCAACAACGGTTGACCCTGACGCGCCTTGAGAGCGTTCCTCCAGAAAAATTTCAGAAGGATTTAACACTTCTCTAAGAC
Source organism: Virgibacillus sp. (assembly GCA_041689365.1). Lineage (GTDB taxonomy): Bacteria > Bacillota > Bacilli > Bacillales > Amphibacillaceae > Lentibacillus. The sequence continues at coordinate 2,129 of JBDNGJ010000187.1, read as the reverse complement.
CTTCTTCTTTCATTTCAAATATTCCCATTTCATGTGTACTTCCAAAACGATTCTTAACCCCGCGCAAAATACGATGTGTATGATGTTGTTCTCCTTCAAAATAAAGAACTGCGTCAACCATATGTTCAAGCATTCGAGGCCCCGCAATGGCACCCTCTTTCGTTACGTGTCCAACAATAAAGATAGGAATCCCATTTGTTTTGGCAATCCTCATTAATTCACTCGTACATTCACGAACTTGGGATACACTCCCTGGCGCACTTGTAACTTCTTCGCGAAAAATAGTTTGAATGGAATCAATTACAACGAAAGACGGTCTGATTTGTTCAATCTGGTTAGCAATATCAAGTAAGTTAGTTTCGGCCAGTACATATAATAGATCGGACTTGACTCCCAATCTGTCTGCACGGAGCTTCGTTTGGCGGGCAGATTCCTCACCAGATATATAAAGAACAGGCAATTGCTTTTCAGCTAATTGGGCTGAGATTTGTAAAAGTAATGTAGACTTTCCGATACCTGGATCACCGCCAATTAGTGCTAGTGAACCCGGAACAATACCTCCGCCAAGCACACGATTAAATTCCATCATCGTTGTTGTTATACGCGGTTCTTTCTCTGATTCAATTGCTGTAATACTCTCAGGCTTCCGGGCAGCTTTTGCTCCCCCACCTACTGTATGTCTGTTTTTCATACTTGATGCTTCAATTTCTTCTACTAATGTGTTCCAATTATTACAACCTGGACATTTACCCATCCATTTTGCAGACTCATAGCCACAATCCTGACAAACAAACTTCACTTTTCGTTTTGCCAATGTGATTCAACCCTTTCAGTTCAACTTCTATTCTATACGAAAAACGTAACATGAAGGTTACAGAATTCTATCAATTAAACAAAAAAATTTACATACTTATGCCACAATAACTAGTTTAACATTTTTCCCTGTTAAGTGTGATTAATTAGAAATCCTGACTAATCGTTAAAAGGATTATGATGTTTTGCTATGTTGAGAGTAAGAGCTTTCTTAACTGCTAATGCTCTTCTAGTGAGATTGCTGTTTGCCACAGAAGATATAAAATGCGACGTGGTGTAGAAAGGATTAAATGCTATGAAGCTGCTCCGGAAATACACTTCGCTTTCCGTGGGCGGCTGATGAGCCTCCTTGCTCCTACGTCGCTGCGCAGTCTCATCTAGGCCTCAGCTCCCACAGGAGTCTGCGTGTATTTCCTCCGCTGTTGACTGGCGTAGAAACCCCTATAGAAGAAATGTGTGACAGCACTACACTAGTCCGGGTGAGCGGAGGGCGGTGACTCCAGCGGGAACAGCAACAGCTGAAGATCCCGCAGGAAGCGTTTTTTGCTTCCGAGGAAGCTGAAGCGTTGCCCTAAGGTGCGCATCCGCCCGCAGCGACCCCGGGCGGCGTAACGAGAGGTTTTTAGAGATTACTTTAACAGTTACTTCGCATTTTATATCTTTTGTATACAAAATACTTTAATCAATGTTGTCGAGGTAACAATTTAAAAACGTTCTGAGATTATGCGGGTAGCTGTTTGACCTTATTCTATAAATGCGAAAGTTGAGTTAATATCAATAAACTTTTAGCCATTGCTTTAGAAAACTTAGCTTATCGCCAAGCTTTAATATAGATAAGCCTTACTTGCCCTTATGTAGTAAGAAAGTATTTATACTTTTGTGTGAAAATACCTCTATAACTTGGGTTGAGCGGACACAGGAGACGCTATTTCTATATAAAAGTAGTTTTCTTGAAGTTTTCCGGACACAGAAGCCCTTATTTTACATATATCATGATTAATTGACTGTATTTGTGTGAAATAAGGCCCTTGGTGTCCGCTAACACCACCATTTCCATGGATTCCTGCCGAATAAAGGCCCTGGTGTCCGCTGACCTCAAATTTACTATATGAAAAATAATTCTCATAATAAATGGTGGCTGTGCATTCAGCAGCCATGGTGGTTTCTTAACTGCTTAACCGAGTAGACGTCGCCATTACTGACCACGCCTCTCACAGAGCGCACACGTGCGGACCTTCGCATGTGGCTCTTCCCATATATCCCTTTTAGAGATAAAGTTCATCATAAACAGATACAAGACTTACAAGTCCTAGTTT
>JBDNGJ010000186.1:0-2809 GCA_041689365.1 Virgibacillus sp. | reverse complement strand
TGATTATTGCAGATGAATTGAGCCACTTATGCGGAGTTTTGAGCCAGTCATTGCAAAGAATAGAGCCACCCTTTGCGGGATGGAGAGCCACTATAGGACAACCTCTTGTATAATAGTAGTTGCATGCAAACAAGCATGACACTATTATACAGGAGGTTTTTTTATGGTTAATTGTCGTAAGGTTCTGGAATTGTATTTTGAAGGAATCAGTCAAAGAACGATCAGTTCTAGTACTGGTCATTCAAGAAACACAGTTTCCGAAATCGTTCAACGTGCCACAAAACGTGGTGTGGAGAAATTGAACGACACAATGACCAATCAATGGTTAGAAGCATTTCTCTTTCCAGAGAAACAGGCTATTGAGAAAGGGTACTTTCCAGTTGATTGGGAAAAAGTGCATAAGGAATTACAGAAAAAGAATGTCACTTTGACTTTATTGCACCATGAGTATGCAACGGAAGCACGTGAAGGTGGTAAGATTCCTTATGCCTATCGAACATTTGCCGAGAATTATGGGAAGTATGCAAAGAAATACAAGTTAACTATGCCTATTCTAAGAAAACCAGGTGAAAGTTTGGAAGTAGATTGGGCCGGCTCTACGTTAGAAATTATTGATCGTTCTACAGGAGAAGCGATACCAGCGTACATTTTTATCGCGACCTTTCCTTATAGCCAATTCAGCTATGTGGAAGCATTCTTGGATATGAAATCAGCAAATTGGCTTATCGCTCATATTCATGCATTGGAGTATTTTGGAGGGGTCCCAGAAACCTTGGTTCCAGATAATTTAAAAACAGGTGTTACGAAAGCCCTTCGTGCTGAACCTGTTCTCAATGAGGCTTATCGTGAACTAGCAGATTACTATCGTACAGTGATTGTTCCGAGCCGCGTGCGAAAACCCAAGGATAAGGCAAGTGTCGAAGGAACGGTTGGTTATATTTCAAGACAGATTATCGCTCCATTACGAAACTATCATTGCTTTCATATAGAAGATTTAAATCAGAAGATCTTTGAAAAGCTAGAAGAAATCAATACGAATGATTTTCAAAAACGACCTGGTTCTCGTGAAAAGGTGTATGAGGAAGAAGAGAAATCCTACCTTCAACAGCTTCCTCATACACGTTACAAACTTACGGAATGGAAATCAGCAAAAGTTCAACTGAACTACCACATCCAAGTTGAACGCATGTATTATTCCGTTCCATATGATTACGTCCGTGAGCATGTCGATGTTCGACTAACCACGGATCTAATTGAAGTTTACTTTAAAGAGGCTAGAATTGCATCCCATAAACGATTAAATGGTAAGTTCGGTCAGCTATCTACCAATACTGACCATATGCCTGACAACCATCGATTATACCTTGAACATAATCCTAAAAATAATCGCGAATGGGCAGAGACAATTGGACCTTCAATGGTCCAATTTGTTTCATATATATTGAATATGAATGTTGAAAAGAAAGCACTAAATATCCTTAGCACATTAAGAAACTTATCAACAAAACACTCTAAAAAAGAATTAGAAAAAGCAACAAAAATATTACTTGAAATATCAACAAACCCTACGGTTTCTGTATTAAAGGGTGTGTTGGACAGAAGCAAGAAACGAAAACAAAAAACAGATAAAGACAGCGATCAAATGAACAACGAAGACTATGGATTTGTACGTGGAGCTAAATACTTTGGAGGGAATAAAAAATGATGAATCAAGAAACGTTACGTAAGTTAACTGAAATGAAAATGGGTGCAATGGCAGAATTATATCAGCAACAAGGGGGAAATAACGAATATCAAGGCATGGACTTTGATGATCGTTTCAACCTTTTGGTAGATTATGAGTATGATCGTCGTAAATCTAATAAACTCGAAAGACTAATTAAACAAGCAACATTTAATGAGCCAACAGCAGCTATAGAAGATATAGAATATCATCCTGAACGCAATCTAGATAAGAACTTAATTCTAGAGTTAGCAACAGGAAACTACATTCAAAATCACCATAATATTATATTAATGGGGGCATCAGGAAACGGAAAGACATGGATATCGAACGCCTTTGGGGTTCATGCCTGCCGGCAATTTTACAAAGTAAAATATATCAGATTACCAGAATTACTAGATGAATTAGCTATAGCAAAGTATGAAGCCGATGGTAGTTTCCGTAAGATCATCCAAAAATATAAGAAGATTGATTTATTAATACTAGATGAATGGTTATTAACGGAGCTTTCTGAGGAGCATGTACTTCATGTATTGGAAATTGTTGAGGCAAGATTGAAGCGAGCATCCACTATTTTCTGTTCGCAATTTTCACCAGAAGGTTGGCACTCAAAGCTTGGACAAGCACAAGTAGCTGATGCGATTCTTGATCGTATCGTTCACGATTCCCATAAGATCCTAGTGGATGGAGAAGTTTCAATGAGAGAACGTCATGGATTGGCGGTTATGAAATGATTCCTGAAGAAGTTGAAAATCGTATAGCGAAGTACTTTTTCCATAATTATTTACCTGATGAAGTGATGATGGACGTAGTAAATAAACTATTACCACCTTGTATATGCACGGAAAAAGAAGATTTAGACTTTGATGAACTCGTACGTTGGGCTATTGAAATTATAAAAGTCCAGTTAGAAGATAGAAGATTTAAATGAAATAACTAGCCATTGGGATGTGCCATCCCAATGGCTAGTTATTATTTTGTCCTTTAAAAACCAAGTGGCTCTTTCTTCCGCAATCACTGGCTCTATTCTCCGCAAACAGTGGCTCAAAACTTCGCACAGCTGGCTCAATTTGTTCGCAATACTCA
>JBDNGJ010000185.1:0-3414 GCA_041689365.1 Virgibacillus sp. | reverse complement strand
GGGACGCGCCTCGCTCTCCTACGCTTCAAAAACCGGAGCTTCGGTGAGCAGGCTGGTGCCAGGCTTGGTTTTGTGGCTTGCCGTTCGTTACTTAGCTAAACAACATTGAGCTGCGCGCCCGTTAAGCGCGGGGCCGTTATATGGCTTAATTTCCACACTCAAAAATAATGTTTAAGAGACCTATTTACGTAGCGATTATTTTTCTCTTCATATCCTGTCAATCAGATAAGAATAAGTCTCAAACTGATTCTTCGAGTGTAGAAAAAACTAATCCAGCAGTTCAAGCAAAAGATAGTTTTAAAAATTATTTCAAATCAGATTCGACTTTAACAAAAAAAGATTCTGTAGATGTCCTTGCCATTTCTAATGGGTCAAAAACGGAAGAGATTTTAGCTATTTGTAACTGTGATAAAAATGTAGAAGAGAATACAATTAAAATTCAGATTAGAGTAGCAATTCCCACAATTCCTGAATTAGAAGAAGGAGCTACGGGTGGTAGAACATTTATGGGACTTGCGAGATGGCCAAAAAAAGCACAATTTCGATACTTAACTTTTCATTTAAAAGACAGCACTATTGAAAAAACTCAGCTTTTCTACAAATCTTTAGAAAAAGCTTATAATAACTCTGATTTTAAATATTCGAATGTTTCAGAGTATCAGCTTCGAATTTCAAAATTTGATTACTCCATTGCCTCAGATATATTTGGTAAATATGAAGTTCTACTTCCTGAACCTTTTGGCTATTTCAAGAATGATACATTTTTAACTGGAACATTCGAATGTAACAATTGGAGGATTAATTCTTTAGAGAAAGTAAAAAAGTGGAGTTTAGAACAGTTTTTTAAAAACAATAGTGGCCCAATTAGATGAAGCATTCGCCATATAACAAGCGCGTCAACTCGGACAGGCCTCGCCGTCTCGTTGCTGTTTTGAAGTTACCTGGTTCCGTAGTACATTTTGTTTTAATGTACGGTCGTCCGCCTGCCGGTTACGCGCGGGGCCGTTATACATTTTGCAGAATTTTGTAGCTTATTCCTTGATATACTGAAATACGTCGTCTACCGAGACATCAAATACCAACGCAATGCGAAATGCCAGTTCCAGGGAAGGTGAGTACTTAGCTGCTTCTATGGCGTTGATAGTCTGACGTGTTACTCCTGCCTGATGAGCCAATTCTTGTTGGGTCATCTCTCCATTTTGAAATCTGAGAACTCGTATATTATTTTGTATGCTGTATTTCTCCATTTTAAATTCTGGTTTCGTAGTAAATCAGTTGGGTAACCGATTTTATAATACTTGCGATAAATAAAATGAATACGAGTACATGAAACATCATGAAAGGCACCGCCAGAAATAATTTTTGGCCAGAAGCTTCGCTCAAATAATCACTAATCAGCACATTTATAACCAATGAAACAATCGCTACCATGAGAAAATAATAAGCATTTCTAAATCCTTTAGACTCTATCAAAATATCACGTTCGTCTTTGGATACGCCGCCCAATTTTGTGGATTTTAACAGATCTAACACCAGCTCTATCAAAAATGCTATTCCTATTACTTTCCAAATAAGGTCCGTTACATACTCCCTATTATTTTCAAGTCCGGAGGGCAATCCAAATACTGAGACTAAATAATACCCAAAGATTGCCAGTGTTAATCCAAGTGAACACCAGGCATATATTTCTTTCCTTGACATAATTATGATTCCTCTTTTTTTATTTTAGCAAGTTGACGACACTTTTTTGTGTGTTCTGCCGTTTACGAACATGTAAAATAAAAGTTACATTATATATAATATATTTTACACCAGGCCATGCAAAATGTATAACAAGCGCGTCAACTCGGACAGGCCTCCCACCTACGCCCTAAAAACCAGGGCTTCGGCGGGCAGGCGCCGTTTTGAAGTCACCAGGTTCCGTAGTACATTTGTAAATAATTTACGTTCTGGTGCCTGCCGGTTACGCGCGGGGCCGTTATACCCACAAACACTAAACCAAAATCATTAACTAAATTCTATTAAAATGGCTCTCGGGAAAAAATTCACAAAGACAATTAGTTTCAACTGCACGCAAGAAAATCTAAAGAAAGCAATTCAGGAATCAATTAATGTACTAGGCCTTAAACCTAAGGAGAAGAATATAACTGAAGAAAAGGTTTATTTTTTAGTCTCCGAAAAATTAAGTTTTATGTCCACTAATTGGCCAGTATCATATGATATCCAAGCAAACAAAATAAATAATGGATGGAGATTAATTGTTAAGTGTTGGGCTAAAATGACATCACTTACTCAGGATCGACACACTGAAAAAAAGCCACAAGAGTTTATAGACTTGGTCAAGGATAGCGGCAATTTTAAAACTTTAAGTGAATCATCGGAATCTTCTAATTCAAATATATCAAAATTGGAAAAATTAGCTGAATTAAAGGACAAGGGTGTAATTACCGAAGAAGAATTTCAAGAAAAAAAGAAAAAATTGCTTTCTGATATTTAGGATTAGTTCATATCCCACTTCAAAATACCTTTTCGGTTTGGATATCTCGCACCTTTTTTATCCCTCCACTTAAATTCTATTTTAATTGGCGTATTAAGTTTCTTAGCTATTTTTAAAGCACAGCTCCAAGAGTTGTTAGCACTAGCACCTTGCATTGAAATATTAGTTCCAGCGATAGGTTTATATCCATTATTTACTTTTTCGCCTTCGAAAATATTTGCAGTTGTAACTTTTTTTAGATTATATAGTGTCCCTAATTCGTTTAAGGCTATTTTATGAGCAACGCTAACTAATTCTTTCCAATTTCTAATATTTTCTTTAGCAAAAGAACCATTTAGAACTTTTGTATGGGTTAAATCAGTAGGTTTATCTACATCTAAAACTAAAATTTCATCTTCAGAGAAATTGACTTTTTTTAAATTATTAGTTGAGTGCTTGCTTGCATAGAACTCTAAAACTTTTCGAAGTACAGTATCAGGTGTATCATCAAAAGGTTTAGCGAATTGCTGCATTAATTGATATGTTTCATCAGATATTCTTACGACTTTGCTCATAACAAAATATATTTCATTAAAGTTATATTGTTACTATGTAACATAATATATTTTATAGAAACCTACAAACTTGTGGGTATAACAAGCGCGTCAACTCGGACAGGCCTCGCTCTCCTGCGCTGCAAAAAACGCAGCTTCGGCGAGCATGCCGTTGTAGTTTTGAGGTCAGCAGTTTCCATAGTACATTTGTAATTAATTAACACGTTGGTGCCTGCCGGTTACGCGCGGGGCCGTTGATGCGCGCCGGTCGCTACGCTCCCTTCGCGCATCAACGGAGCCGGCGGTCAGGACCCGCTGTCATGGGCGCTCGCTGACGCTCCCGGCCGCATAACAAGCGGTTCAACCGGATGAACATTATATTTT
>JBDNGJ010000184.1:0-2699 GCA_041689365.1 Virgibacillus sp. | reverse complement strand
TCTCATTAGCTATTTACAAAAGGTTGCTAAATCCTGGATAGAACCACGCTTTTTATTTGATGCCTGTACCGAATATCTGGCTCGGAATCATATAGCTATTCCAAAATATACTGTACTTCAACGGATTATAAGTCAGGTAATCAAGCAGGAGCGTAAGCGACTTTCTGACACATTAAAAGCAACTATATCTGCTGATTTGGCTGAGAAACTGGCGGATTTAGTCGATGGAGAAAGTACACTAACGGTCAAAGAACTTAAGCAGGCTGCGAAAAGTTTTAATGTTTCAGAGTTGGAGAAAGAGTTGAACGTGAATAAGCTGATTCAGACTTGGATGAATGAAGTAAATCAGGTGGTATCTGCTTTGTCACTATCGCAAAAAAACCAACTGCATTATGCGACGATGGTTGATTACTACTCTATTACCAAGCTTAAACGCTTTTACCGAGTCACGCAGCAGCTTTATTTACTTTGTTACCTTCAGGAGAGGGCGCAAATCAATATTGAACGTCTGGCCGATGGATTTATCTACCACGTTCGAAAATTGCGTGAAAAAGCCAAAGCGCATGCCAAGGAAATGGCCTATAAAGACTGGGAAGGTGCAGCAGCAAATATTAGCAAAGCCGCTGAACTATTATACTTTTTTATTGACGATACAATTGATGACCAAGTGTCATTTAGACAAATAAAAAAACGGGTACAAGACTTGCTTGGAGCACGGGAAATTGAATTACTGTGCCTGTATCTAAAAAAACAAAAACGTACGAACAATGATTACATCTGGGAATTTTATGATAAGAACAATGAGCTGATTCAACACATAATACGCCCCATCTTTTTATGTCTGACGTTTGAAGGGTCAGGCAATACACAGGCATTAGCTGCACAATTAAATGGAATGCAAAAGGAGTTGTTAGATACCGGGGAATTGGCGTCTACAGACCGGCGATTAATTTCATCCAAACATCAATTTTATGTGATCGATGCGGATAACAAGGTACTCTCTGAACGTTACGAGATTATGCTGTATTTAGCGGCCCAAAATAAGCTGGATGGCAAACTTTTTATACCCACAGCCATAAAATATCGCGCATTACACGATGATCTGGTTGGGGATATCCCTTGGGCTGAGAAAGACAAATTGCTCAAAGATTCCATGTTAGGCAGTATGAATACCGAGCCTGCCCAGCTGGTCAAGTCAATGGAACAAGAGATGACCGATAAGCTGCAGCGGGTCTGCCAACGTATTGATGACGGCGACAATCGAAATGTGATATTGCGTAATCGTTCGGGTAAAACCCAATGGCGGCTTCCGTATTCCGGTGCTAAAACTGCTCTAAACAATCCTTTTTTTGATCGCATGGAACCCATCAACGTTGCTGACGTATTGCGCTTCGTTCATCAGGAGACAGGCTTTTTAAAGCACTTTGAGCATGTTCGTCAGATACAGTCCGGCCAGAGCGATCATTTGAATGATTTGCTGGCAGCAGTCATTGGCAATGGAACTTATTACGGCTTGCATGGCATGGCCAGTATCTCTGATCGGTCATATGAACACCTACGCACAGTGCAAGCCAATTATTTGCGACCTGAAACGCTAAACCTCGGCAATGATGCCATTAACGATGCGACAGCGAAATTATCAATCTTCAAACATTACAATATCCAGGAAGGACTCATTCATGCGAGTGCCGATGGGCAGAAATTCGAATCACGGTTAGAGACATTTAAAACCCGCTATTCATCGAAATATTTTGGCACAAACAAAGGACTGACATCGATGAACCTGATTGCCAATCATGTAGCATTGAATGCCCGAATTATCGGTGCTAATGAACATGAATCACACTTTATTTTGGACTTGCTTCATAACAACACCTCTGAAATTAAGCCGGATATATTATCAACGGATACGCACGGGGTTAATCATGTGAACTTTGCCTTGCTGGACCTGTTTGGCTATACCTTTGCACCGCGCTATGCTCAGTTTGGAACGGTGATATCAGACTTATTTGATGTAAGTGAGGGAGAAGATAATAAGGCGACGCTCTCATTGAAAAAGCCTATCAATACAGCACTAATTATCGATGAGTGGGATACTATTCAACGCATTATTGTATCGCTGCAGCAAAAGACGATAACGCAGGCAACACTTGTTAGAAAGCTTTCCGGCTATAGTCAAAACCATCCCTTGCTGAAAGCTTTAACTGAGTACAACCGTATGCTCAAGGCCATGTACTTACTGGACTATATTGATGATGCCAGCTTAAGAACTTATGTGCAGCGAGCATTGAATCGCGGAGAGGCTTATCATCAACTACGCCGTGCCATTGCTCATGTGAATGGTAATCGTTTCAGAGGGAAATCAGACGATGAAATCGTCTTGTGGAATGAATGTGCGAGGCTATTAACCAACGCCATTATTTATTTTAACTCGCTGATACTGACGCGATTACTCGAGTATTTTGAAGAGGAAGGTGACGATAAGAAGCTCGAAATTATCAAGCAGGTTTCACCAGTGGCCTGGCATAATATCAATTTGAACGGGACCTACAGCTTCAGCTTTGAACAAAATCCGCTCGACTTGGATGAGATTATGCAATCAATCGTGCAAAATGAAAATTAAGACACCTCTGGACACCCTATGAGGCAAGGGCTGTAGCGATAAGTGTTACATTAGGACGGAATGTCCCCAGAACCCC
>JBDNGJ010000183.1:0-7943 GCA_041689365.1 Virgibacillus sp. | reverse complement strand
GCTTCTTAAGATCATTCCTTCTTCAGGGGTAAGCCGAGCTTCAAATACTTTAATTCCGACTTTCATAGTCGAAGGTTCATCTTCTTGACTTGTCCACAAATCATGGCCGAGGGCTTCTTGTTTATCAACTTCCGATCTTTCCTTTGGTAGTTCTTTTATTTCTCCTTTTGCAATAGCTCCAGATTGTTTCCCAGCTCTCCAGATAAAAACTTGATCACCAAGTTCCATTTCGCTGGTTTGTGAATTTGCAGTCCAATAAATAAAATAATATCGACTTAAATAATCGTCGATGTCAAAACGATCCGGATTACCTTGAAAAATCCAATTCATGGAATAGAAATTTGAAGTTTTAGCAAAATGTATAACGGCCCCGCGCGTAACCGGCAGGCGCCAACACGTTAATTATTTACAAATGTACTATTGAAATACGGAACTTCAAAGCAGCGACAAAACGGCGAGGCCTGTCCGCGTTGACGCGCTTGTTATACAAATTTTAGTAATTAAAATGGATGTCATTTTGGTTTTTCTGTTTCATAATTTCCTTTTTGAACTTTTGATATTCATCCATCAATAATTGTATATGGCTTCGTAATAAATCCCAGTCAACTACAACTGAGGAATTAAGAGGGTTCAAATATTCATAACTTATTTCCATGCCCATACTTTTCAGGTAGATTGTCTTTGTTCTACCCGGGTGCAATGTTTTCAATCGATAATTGATAAATTCTTGATAAGGGATAAAAATCTTGTGAAATAAATCATTTAATTTTTCATCTATGAATAGCTTTCTTTGACTATCAGAATATGAAGCCCATGAACCTAAAATAAAGTTTAAAACGGATGTTCTTGTTAAATCGGGGCCGTTTTCGATTTGATGAAGATGAATGATCTCTTCCATGTGGCGTATGAAGCTAATGGCCTCTTTATAATCTTGATTAATTGATAAATTGCGAATTATTCTTTTTTCTAACTTAGATTTTTCGATATTAGTTACAACTATATCATGGGCAATTGTTAAACTTGTTTCTTTCAATCGCTTTAATAAATCCTTTTCATCTTTAAAGAAATAATAGCTAACAAAATTGCTATCAATTTCTTCACTAATAAATTTCTTTAATTTTTTTTCTTTTGAAGAATCGTCTTCTTCATTCTCAAATTTTATATATACATGACTAGGAATATTATTCTGATTTGATATTAACCATTCCTCATGGGTACCAGAAAGACCTGTTTCAGTTTCCGAACCATACATCTTATCAAATATGAAAATTGCAAAATCTGCATTTAACAAATCCTTTCTGTAGCTAGATCTATTAATTGACGGAGTAAGATTTTCTTCATAAAGCAAGGGTTCAGCACCAATACTTTTGAAAAAAGTAGATAGCTTTTTCCTAAGTTTTATTAAGTCAAAGGTCGAACTGATAAATATGCGTGGTTTAAAACTCATGAGTTAGATTTAATTTGTATAACGACCCCGCGCGTAACCGGCAGGCGCCAAAATGTTGAATTATTTATAAATGTACGACGGAACAGTTAATACGCAAAGCCAAGACAAAACGGCGAGGCCTGTCCGCGTTGACGCGCTTGTTATGTTTTGCCATTTCTTTACTCATACATTGAGATCCATATAATTGCTTCGTCTGCATTTTTGAAATTCTTGCCACTTATTTGATTAGCAAATGCCATACCGGTGGATTTAAAACCATCAAAAGACGAACGTAAGTATTCTTGCAACAAAAATGTATTACTATTGAGGACGGAATCTGCAAGCTTAGGAGAAATTTGAGTATCTGTAAGTACACTTAGTACCGTTGAAAATTCTTTTATACTTGTTCCGCTAAGAATGGTTTTAATAGATTTAGTGGCTCCCGACCAGTCAATATTGTCATTATAACGCGCCATTGCCTTTAAAACATTACCCGAAAAAGAATTAAGCTCATCAGAGTTAGATCTAATTTGTTTTAACATTTCATACGCATCTTCCTTTTGGGTTTTAAAATTGAGTAAAATTAAGGAAGCAAGAATACGATTATGGATATTTCCATCATTATTGAGTATATCATACGCCATTTCACGATCTGATTTTGAATTTTGTTTATTTAAGTTGTCGTAAAATTTTTTCAGAAACTTTTTTTCTTCTTCTGAAAACATAGACGATTTCATAGCTCGAGACCATATAACTACTTTTCCAGATTCTTTTCTTAAAAATTGAGCACTTGATGTTACTTGTCGACGAACGTCTAAATTTGAAAAATCATAACCTGCTGTCCACTCTTTGATTATTGATCTCTTATTTTTAGGAAGAGACCAAGTATCGCTACCTTTTTTAGAATCAGGTTCAATTAGCGTTACCACTGTATATGGAGGAAGGCGATTGCCATCCTCAGTATATCGTATGTGTGTGTTCACATCTGCGTCTTCAAAACCGAATTCATTTTTTAGTATAGCAACACAAGCGTGAACGGGATGATTCGGAGCCAAGCTTTTAAGGGAATCTTGGACTTGATGCGCTGTCCAATTTTTTAGTCCCAAATATTCAAGAGTAGCACCATCATCATTTTTAAATACATTCGGTTTTGGGGTGATGTGATAGGTTTCATTTGAAGTTTGGGCAAATAATAAAACGGGTACTAAAATTAAGACGAGAAATAATGGCAGACTGATTTTTATTGCTTTCATAGTCTTGAAGTTTTAAGTATTACAATTCATGTATCAATTATAGATAAGCTAAATTATTTATAAGGCAAAACATAACGACCCCGCGCGTAACCGGCAGGCACATAAACGAAATTAAGCAAAGAATGTACTTTTAACAATAACATTAATGAACGAGCAAAGTTGGCGAGGCCTGTCCGCGTTGACGCGCTTGTTAGGTGGTTTTTATGATTGAACTAAGAAAAATGTAATTATTGCGCCAGCTACTGCACCCATAATACTGGAAACAAAAGCTACAATAATTTGATCTTTATTTCTTTCCCAAAAAGATTGGGGAATCTATTCTTTTATCCAAAAAAATGATTGATCTTTTGTTCTGGTAAATTTGATAAGTTAAGTAACCTATAAAAAAGCTTATAATAAGAACCGCGATACTTAATATAAGAAAATGCTCAAGCGGATTTTCTATATAAGGTTTAACAAAATATAGCGTTACGTTAAAAATTAGAATAAACAAGATGGGATATACAATTGTGGGTACCTTATAACGCTTTTTCTGAATTAATACCTTTTTCATCTTTTCAAAGACTCCCCTTTGTGCTGGCAAATCTTTATCTGTAAATAGCCACATTGTGTTACTTCTATTTATATCTATAGAAATGTATGGGCTGTGACAATACATTTTTAAAAAATGAATTGATTCTTTATCAAGTTTCTTTAACTCACTAACATTTTGAAACTGGTACCCATTGGTTTAGATTTTCACATCAGAAGAAACTTCAGAAAGTATTTGAAATAAGTTATCAATATCATCTAAATACAACTTTACTGGTTGGAGCCGTTCTCCAATACTATCAGTAACTTTTTTCATCTTTGATTTTTATAATTAGTGAAAAACTACCCCATGATTTAGTTGACGCCTAATCTAATTTTTACAGCCATTTTTCCTGCACGTAATTTTATCATGTGAATTAACCCAATGTGACGGATTTTTTCTTGTATTTACACCACAACCCGTTGTTCCACCTTTTGTTCCACTGTGAACTTCCCCAGTTGGTTTATGTTTAACAGCCATAATTTTATGATTTAGAATTAAATTTTACTTGGATAGTTCTGATGAAAAATTAAATATAGAAGTTGTAAGTAGATTTCCAAATAATTTTTTAAAACCACCTAACGGCCCCGCGCGTAACCGGCAGGCGACCGAACGTAATTAATTTATAAATGTACTACGGAACTACGGCACTTCAAAACAGCAACCCGACGGCGAGGCCTGTCCGAGTTGACGCGCTTGTTATACAAACACCATTAAGCTTAAACTTATTTAATAACTTCTTTTCAAAATCTTATAACCTCTGTCAGCAATAGTTACTGATTGTTTTCTTTGTGGGAAAGTTGAGTATTCACTAGCCCAACTATCTACTGAAAGAATCATCCCTGGTTTATTTTTTGTTCCAGAAATTAACCAACACGCAAACTGTTTATTTAAACCTGCACCACTCAGTTCCGCACTAACAAAATAAGCTCTTGAGTGTGAGTTTGACTTATATGATTTTATATTAGTTGCAGAAACACCGTTGATTAATCCTTCATTTACATATACTACTTGTTCTTCTGAAGCACTTTCTACACCTGCTGTAAAATCATAGTTCCCCTTATCTTCGGATTTTTTAGTAGAATCTTTAGGTATTTTATCAAGTACCACCAAAGCTGAGTCTACATAACGAGAATCACTATCACCATAAGCAATCATTTCTGCAAAAATATTTCTAGCTTCTTCATAATTACCTTTATCTACTTCTTTTTTTAAAGTATTATATCTATTGCGACTCGTGCTATAATCCTTACATCCTGTGTAAAGAATTAAAAATGATAGCATAAATAATATTTTTTTCATCTTATTAGATGTTAGTTAGGTTTCTTTGTGTTTGTATAACGGCCCCGCGCGTAACCGGCAGGCGGACCAACGTTAAAATTTTACAAAATGTACTATTGAAAAACGGAACTTCAAAACAGCGCCGGGACGGCGAGGCCTGTCCGCGTTGACGCGCTTGTTAGGCCAACTTCCTTATGTGTCTTTGCCAGAAGAGTTCTTACCGTCTTGACTTGAACTTTTAGGATTTTTTAGATTACTCAACTTATTCATGCTTTTTTTAACGACATCTTTATTATTGTCTTTGAGTTTTTTTGATTTTTTATCACTCATAATTTTTGCTTTTTAAATTAATTTTATAACTCCAATTAAGGTGGTTGAAAATACCCCAACACAAAAAGATATTACTGCAGCATAGTCAAGAGCACCTAAAAATTTATCATTCTCTACATCTTCCTCTTTCACAAGCTTTTCTAAATAGTCGGGATTCTTTGAAAAAATCGTTATTACAGATCCAATGCATATCAAAAATGCTAAAAAAGCAACAGCATAAAAAATGACTTCGCAATTATTTAAAGAGTCATTGAAATTTAAAAATGTGACAAGTAAGCCTATTGCTGCTGAAGACAGAGTTAACAGGCTTCTATCTCTCTCCATTTTATTACTGATCCAAGCATTAATAACAGCCGCCCGAAAAGTTTTATCTTCAATTTCGTTTTCCATTTTTCTTTTCTTTTTTTCTGCCCGACTTAGTGGATTTCTTTTTTAGTAGGTTTAATTTATTCAGGCTCTCTTTTAGAATTTTTATAAGTCCCATTTTAAAATTCAAATTTAATGATCTGGTTAGTTGGCCTAACGACCCCGCGCGTAACCGGCAGGCGCCAAAATGTTGAATTATTTACAAATGTACTATTGAAATACGGAACTTCAAAGTAGCAACCCAACGGCGAGGCCTGTCCGAGTTGACGCGCTTGTTAGGCATACGTTTTATTCTCTATTTTACAAGATTATTAGCAACAAAACCTTCCAAATAAAAATTCTTTCCAACTTGGTGTGTCCATGGATGCACTGGTTAGCATGTCAACTTTCTTTAAGTGCTATTTCTTCAACTTGAATTCCATTTTGTGGAAATCCAGCTTTCAATGAAATGCCCGCTTCTTTTAATTCTTGAATTTCATTCTTAGAAAAGCCTATTGGAGAACCATAGGGATGTGCTAAACCTGTAATTTCACCTGAATCAATTGTTCTATGAAATTCTTTAAAAGCTTCCATTCTACTTGGGGCTTCAATTAATTGAAAATATCTCAATCCGAAAAAATTTTCATCTCCGTTTTTACTGGAAGATTTACCTTCGACGTATCTAATCTGATATGTATTCATTTTAAAAATAATTTTTATTTGTAGGTTGACAGCCTGCGCTTAAATGATTCAGGGATGTCAACAGTTTCGAGTTAAAGTAGGATAAATATTTTCTCTTATTCAGACTTATTTTCGTTTAATTCTGAACCACAATATCGACATTTAACCGCTTCTTTTCGTATCGGCTCAGCGCAATAAGGACATTTTTTGTACAGGTCACTTTTATTACCTTCCATAACCTTCTGTTTTTTATTTTCTTGAGATGAGCTGTCGAGAAGCGCAATGATTACCGCAATAGGACCTAACAAACATCCCAAGAAAAAACCAAAACAGCCGCCGTTTCCTTTATCAGCGTTTATTATGCCAGTAAGAAAACCGCAAATTATCCAAAAAATTATCAGCCACGTCATAGTATTTCTTTATAATGTTCGTTGAATATTTTGAAGTATGCCTAACGGCCCCGCGCGTAACCGGCAGGCGGACTAACGTTAATGATTTACAAAATGTACTATTGAAAAACGGTACTTCAAAATAGCAGCGCAACGGCGAGGCCTGTCCGCGTTGACGCGCTTGTTATACTGCTATTCTTCTTCATTACTTTTTAATAGTAAGTCGTCTTCAGTAAAATCTGAATTAAAGTCTTCTCCAAATTTTTCTTTATATGTCCTTTTAAATTCTGCAGATTCTCTGAATTTTTCAAATAGAGGCCATGTACGATAAGCTTGGGCATCAAATTCTTTTTCAGGTGTAAGCTTCATTAGCTCTGAAGCCTTCTCATAGTCATCTCTCAAAATACTAACAGCTAATCTCAAGTTTGATTTATATGCATCCCAGTCTACTGCATTTAATAAATCATTAACCTCCTGATCATTGCCCAATCTTTTATGACAAATCGCTAAGTTTATTATAAAGCGTAGTTTGTCAATTTCGGAAGTATAAAACTTATTAGGCATTTGGCCTGCAAAATCAAAAACAATTTTTGCAAGATCCCAACGCTCTTCAAGCATTAGATCAAACCCAACCTGATTTAGCATTGTATCAGCAGCATCTAAATTATTTGGGTACAAACGGCGATATAAAGCCTGACTTAACCTAATTCCCAATTCATATAATAAAGCGAATGATTTTTTAAAGTAGTCATGGTCCACTCTAAGAATAGTACCCTTTTCAATTTCTTCATCTATGTTTTTGTCAGCTTCTTCGCATGTTTCTATGTACTGATTTGTTACACTGCCACCAGTATGTACAAATAAGTTTCTTCTTTGAGATATTTCAATAAAATCTGGCCAACTTGAAATTTTACTTTTGATACCAAGTTTAAAAGATTCATCCAAAAAAGAAATACTCGTTGCATGAGATTTTCTCATTATTGAATCAATCTCTGAGCCTACAATATCTTTTATCATATCATTTATATTATCATACTTGAAGATTTGATCATAATGAATACTTTTTTCCGATCCTTTTAATTTTTCCGGTTGTTCACCTAAGGCAATTCTTAATAACTCAGTTACAAATTCATCTAGCTTTGAGATCAATAATACTAGCGAATGTTGCTTAAACATACTTACCGCTTTATTTATTCTAACAACTGCTTTTCTAAAATTTTGGATTTGCTGGAAAGGTATGGCAATTTCTTGGTTTTCGTCATTTTCATCGTCGATGGTACTACTAAAATTTTTCACCATCTTGTCAACTTTCTCTCTATGTTTTTCATCTCTTTCAGCCAAAAATGGTTCGACGACTTCAAACATTTCTCTAGCTACATCTAGATCGTCAAGGAAATTTTCAGTTTTAAAAAGGAACTTTTGTTGGGTGGTTAATTCTACCTCTTCATTTTCCTGACCATTTTTTGACTCTGTTGAAAGTTTTTCTTTATCCATGAGAATAGAATTTGGTAGATTTTATTTAGCAGTATAACGCCCCCGCGCGTAACCGGCAGGCGGGCGAATGTTGAATTATTTACAAATGTACTACGGAACTCCGGCACTTCAAAACAGCAACCCGACGGCGAGGCCTGTCCGCGTTGACGCGCTTGTTAGGTTCAACCGGTTTC
>JBDNGJ010000182.1:0-4996 GCA_041689365.1 Virgibacillus sp. | reverse complement strand
GAGGTTTAGCAATACCTGGGGGAGCATGAATAAGGAGGAGTTCTGTGGACTTTATTATTAAAGCTTTGCTGGGTATTGGGCTTATATATTTTGTTATATTATCTTTTTATCTGTTCGTGATTTTTCGCAATAAGAAGAAATAGCTCATAGAGAGGAATAAATCATTATGAATCTATTAAAAAGCCAGTACGACTTAATTAAATATACCAGAGAGCAGCTCTTTAGCTTATGTGAACAGTTGGATCATGATGATTATGTAAAGGAAATTGAAGGGTTTGGCTGGGGGTCTTTACGAAATCTCCATGCCCATGTAGCTGAATGCTACCAATCCTGGCTGGGTAAGTTCGGATTAAAGAAAAATATAACGCCAGTGAACCCTGAACATGTACGTAACGTTAATAATATGAGAGAAGTCTTTAATGAAATAGATTCTCTCGTCTACAGTTTTATAGATGAATTCGAAGGTGGCTATGAATATAAACTGACAGGACAAGTTCCTTGGCAAGACGATCACGAGGAACTCTCTGTATTATGGCTTTTCACACATACAACCACCCACGAGTTTCATCATAAAGGCCAAATTGTATCGATGGCTAGGCAGTTAGGATATATTCCATCTGATACCGATCTTTTAACCCCAACAGATCTGAAAAATCTACTAAATAGGAATGACACAAATGTATGAACTTAAAACGAAGGAAAATGACAATAGTGTAATAGAGTTTATCGAAAATGTTGATAGCATAAATAAGCGTGAGGATGCTTACAAATTGCTGGATATATTCACAGAAACGACAGGCCACCCAGCGAAGATGTGGGGGCCGAGTATTATTGGCTTTGGTTCCTATCATTATAAATACGCATCAGGTCATGAAGGCAATGCACCGCTTGTTGGTTTCTCCCCACGTAAGGCGAAAATCAGTTTGTATTTTGCAACAGGTGACACAGAGCGAGAGGAGCTCCTAAAAGATTTCGGAAAGCATACTACAGGAAAAGCGTGTGTGTATATCAATAAAGTAGCAGATATTGATGTTGAAGTGTTAAAAGCACTCATCAATCGATCAATAGCTTTCTTAAGGGAAATGTATTCAAATGAGAAGGGTGACTAACTTACAATGCCGATTTGTCAAAACTGTGAGAACGAATGGACGTGGATTCAATCAATTATGGCTTATAGGATGAAGTGTCCTTATTGTGGTGAAAAACAATATGAGACAACCAAGTCAAAACAAAGAAGGTCATGGTTAGATTTCTCGCCGTTGGCTGTATTCCCAATTACTGTGTTACTTGATTTAAGTATGTTGGCGACACTGGTGATCATAATAGCGGTAATAATTGCTTCGTTCTTTCTTCACCCATTTATATTAAAGCTATCAAATGAACAGGAACCATTTTGGTGAAGTGGGGAAGCTTTAAAATTATATACGTGTAAATTAAGGCGCATTTCTTTGCATAAAGAATGCGTTTTTTAGGCAGTTAAGAAAGTATAACTACTTTCTTACTGCATAAGTGCAACTAAGGCACTCGCCATTAAGGCTTAGCGAATGCCAAGTTTTCTAAGCAGGTATTTTATCGAATGAGTAGAAATTGTCAATAAGACTTTTTCATAAAGGACAAGCCAATATTAATAAATATAAACATAAGCTGATTAAATATCTATCAACTAAATTGTCCGGATAAAGTGTGATTGCAGCAGCAGGATTAGAAAAGTCGGTGAAGCTAAAAAGAGGGGGAATGTGGAGGGGCTCGATATATTAATGATTACACCGGTTTCTTTTATTGCCAGGGATATTTTTAATTCATTCATAAGTTAGTGACTGGAGGTATTTGTAATGCTGCAGCGCATTGTTCGTTTTTTTAAGGAAAATAGCTGGGAAACTGTTTGCTTTACTCAAAACTTGGAGGAGTACGGAAGAGTTAAAGGTAATCTTAATGACGCAGGAATAATTACGAAAACAAAATCAGCCACACCAATGAATGGGAATTTAGGAAGTGCAAACTTTTCATCAACCTATGATATTAAGGTGAAACAGAAGTATCTGCATAAAGCACAGGAGGCTATTCATAAGAGCCGATATTAGAACGGGAAGAATTTAAATAATCAGCAAAAAGGGCGCATATCTTCCATAAGGAATGCGTCTTTTTGCAGGACTTTTAATGATTATAATAGAAGTTATCAAAAGGGGGGAGCACCTATTGTTCAATGGGGTGAAAAAACAGAGGAGTTTACGTTAAAAAATAAAGAACAATCTTAGCTGGATGACTCCCGAAACGTAATATCGATAACTTTTTCTGTATCGGTATTAAATTCGATGTTAATAAAGACACCGAACTCTTTGTCATTTTCCTTTAACCACAACTTGAATTTTTCAATTGTGGAGCTATCTTTCGTTTTACTTCCTCTGTGAAGGTAATCGATGATATCAGCATTAGGGTACTTTGCTTTCGTCTCCTTCATAGCCATTCTTCCCCATTTAGCATAAGAAGGGATGTCTTTTTCTGCAACTGCAATTTGTTGAAATGGATATGCTGCTAGGTTAGTTGAGGATAGTAGTAGAAATACACTGAATGAAATGAGCAATAATCGCATGTATTAGCCTCCAATCTACCGTTTATTGTGTCATTACGAGTGATTTTTATACGAATTGTGAAGGGGGAAAGACGAACTATGATGGAAAAAATAGATTTTGGAGTTAAACTGCTACTAGTTAGCGCAATCATATATGGATCAGTACTGATTGCATCTGCAATTTATGCTGTCGAGTTTCATAATTTCAGCAAGGTATTAAAACAAATTGGTACAATCCCCCTTACAATAGCTAGTATTACGGCTCTGGCAGGTATATATGTTATTATTTACGCAATAAAAAAATCATAAGATAAAGTATCAGAAGAAGGGGAGTCATGCATGAATAAGACGCTCGCAGTCTTTCTTATAAGCGCAATTGTTACAGTTGTGTTTTTTATAAGTATTGAATTTGTAAACAATAGTGATGAGACTATGGAGGCTGATCCATCTTTTCAATCTGATGGAAAGATAGAACAGCTGTCATCAAAAGATAAAACCCGTATAAATGAACAAAAGAAAATGGAACAGAAACTCCAGGATGAGTACGCGGCGGGTACCTATTCCCTGGACGATCCTTTTATTACGCTTAATCCTTATGGAGTAACCCCATTAACAGCGTTGGCTATGTTTGAAGCGGATGAGCCAGTACAAATTACTGTAACAGTTGAGGGTAAGGATGAAAATGGGGATGTTCAGCATACATATGATCAGTTTAAAAAAGAACATTCCGTATCTGTTCTTGGATTATATCCGGATTATGAAAATACGGTGACCATCGAAGCGACCACTAAATCTGGTGAAACGATAAGCACTACCGTAACAATCCAAACAGAGCCATTACCAGATGATTTCTTAACAACCAATGTTGTTGAGTCAAATCCAAAAAAAATGGAAAATGGAATGACATTTATAGTTCCAAGTTCACGCTATGTATATGCAGTGGATCATAATGCTGAGGTGAGATGGTACTCAACCTTATGGAATTCACATGTTTTTGAACGGCTTGAGAACGGAAATCTGTTATACATCACCAAGGAAGAGGGACAGGAAAAATACAATGAAATGCTGGAAATGAACATGCTTGGAAAAGTTTATAACTCCTATATAATCCAGCTTGGCAATTATGAAGATACAAACCTGGTCCACCACGGCGCGATAGAGTTACCTAATGGAAATTTTCTAGCGACGGTTCATGATACAGAATCAGACTATATTGAAGATGAAATGATAGAGATTGACCGGGAAACAGGGGAAACCGTACGCGAGTTTAGTTATCGGGATATATTTCCGGAAGCATTTTACCAGAATTATAACGGTCCAAGCTCTGACGAGGGGGATTGGCTTCATCAAAATGCAGTCTGGTATGATGAGAAAGACGACTCGATTCTAATTTCCAGCCGTCATCAGGATCTTATAATGAAGCAGTCATACCCAAAAGGTGACATACAATGGATTCTTGCTGCTGATGAAAAATGGCCAGACTCGTATGAGAAATATTTATTGACTCCAAAGGGAGAGGACTTCAAGTTTCCAGGTGGGCCACATGCGATGATGACAATGCCTGATCAGGATAATAACAAACAGACAGAGGACATTCTCTTGTTTGACAATAATATTGTGATCACAAGAGGTGATGATCCACTTAGTGAAGATTTCAGCCGTATGGTACAGTATCGTATCAATCTAGAAAAAATGACAGTTGAAGAGGTTTGGGCATTTGGTGAAGAGCGTGGTAAAGCATTATTTTCAAGCATTGTAGGGGACGCAAACTATCATTATAATACAGGAAATCGAATGCTGACATCAGGCTATATTGAGGTTGAGGATGGCATGAATAGCAGAGTAATCGAAGTAAACAATGAGCAACCAGCAGATGTGATCTATGAAATTGTTATATCAGATTTTGAAAAGGAAAGTCATCGCCAAGCCTATCGCGCCTTTCGATTACCATTACATCCAGAAGAAAAATAAAGAGTGAAGGGACAGTGGGGACAGGAGCACTGTCCCAAATTACGTTTTATCTGGGACAAGGAACCTGTCCTTATCCATGCGTTCACATCTCCGTCATAACTTTGTATCTAAATTGTGAAATACTGAACAATGTTTCCGAATATAAATAAATCCATGTTATTATATAAGTGTAGTTAAGAGATTCGCCCAAGTTGACTTGTGAAATATTGAACAAAATATAAAAAACATTAAGGAGATGGATATCATGTTTGTAAATTTCATTCGCAATAATAAAGTAGTTGCAGGCGTATTGGCATTTCTTAGAATATACATTGGGTACCAATGGCTGACTGGAGGATATGGAAAGATAACAGGTGGTAGTTTTGATGCAAGTGGATTTATGCAAGGAGCAATAGCCGGTGCAGGCGGGGAACATCCAGCTGTTCAAGGCTGGTGGGCAGCTTTCCTTGAAACATT
>JBDNGJ010000181.1:0-4241 GCA_041689365.1 Virgibacillus sp. | reverse complement strand
GGATGGATATCGACTTGAAATTTGGCTTATCAACTGGAAATTGGATATATCAACCGAAATGGATGGATATCGACTTGAAATTTGGCTTATCAACTGGAAATTGGATATATCAACCGAAATGGATGGATATCGACTTGAAATATGGCTTATCAACCTGAAACTGGATATATCGACCAGATGTGTGGTATATCAACCGGAATGGAGGAATATCAACTGGAAAATGAATATATCAACCGAAATGTGAACTTCAACCCAATATCAAATTCTTCAACCCAATAGTGGACAGCTCTCCCTTGCACTGTAATACAAATGTAATATATTCACCATTTTCTTGTCGCAATCATAATGTAAACGCATTCAACTTATTTGATTTATCAAAAGTATCAAAAAACTTTTAAAAAGTGGTTGACCTTTACTGTGAAACGGTATAAGATTATCGACAATATCAAATTTTCAGATACGAATAATATCATCAACTCGATGATGGGAATAAAGGAACATGGTCCATGTTTTTACAGAGAGCCGGGGTCGCTGGAAGCCCGGAATTACATGTTGTTCTGACATCGTCCCTGAGTGCAGGATTGAAAGGGTGCCAATGGTGCTCCCCATTAGATTCTGTCAGGTATACGCGGGTATACCTGTTATCAAAACAGGCTGGTTGACAGCTTAGTGAGGCAGGATTCGTGAGGATGCTGTAAACTTGGGTGGTACCGTGAAAAGAGACTCTTTTCTCCCCATTCATTCTGCTTAAAGGCGGGTGTGTGGGGAAAGAAGGGTCTTTTTTTAGTAGTTAAAGCTTTCGCCAAATAGGCTGGCAAAAAGCTTGATAAAAAATAATTTAAGGAGGCATGCAATAATGAAAGTGGAGGCGAAACCTGAAATGGTTAGTGCAGCAGAAAAGATGACCGGGGCTGATGTGTTGATGAATGCTCTTGTAGAGGCTGGTGCCGATACAATTTTCGGCTATCCGGGCGGGGCGGTACTCCCTATTTATGATGCGTTGTACCGAAGTCAAGCACCTTTTCAGCATGTGCTATCACGGCATGAACAGGGATCGATTCATGCGGCTGAAGGGTATGCAAGAGTTACGGGTAAACCAGGCGTTGTCATGTCAACTTCAGGACCTGGAGCAACAAACCTGATAACAGGTATTACCGACGCGATGATGGATTCATTGCCATTGGTCATAATTACTGGGCAGGTGGCAAGCAGTGTGATTGGAACGGATGCTTTTCAGGAGTCGGATGTACTGGGAATTACGACTCCCATTACCAAATACAATTATCAGGTTAAACATGTATCTGAGGTACCCAGGGTCGTAAAAGAAGCTTTTTATATTGCTGCTTCAGGAAGACCGGGACCTGTTGTAATTGATATACCAAAAGATGTATCAGCGGCTGTAACGACGGAGACATTTTCCAGTGAATTTCATTTACCTGGATACCAGCCAACCAAAAAGCCTAATCCATTACAAATTGTTAAATTAGCTGACGCACTAAGTCGTGCGGAAAAGCCGGTTATTCTCGCTGGAGCGGGTGTTCAATTTGCAAATGCATCAGAGAACTTAAGACAGTTTGCAAATAATCATCAGCTTCCGGTAGTAACAACATTACTTGGTCTAGGAACTTACCCGGGATCAAAAACGCTATCGCTGGGAATGGGTGGAATGCATGGAACGTACGCTGCGAATATGGCAATTTACGAAAGTGACTTATTAATTAACATTGGTGCAAGGTTTGATGACCGCTTAACTGGAAATTTAAAACACTTCGCACCGAATGCCAAGGTTGCTCATATTGATATTGACCCTGCTGAAATCGGCAAGAATATTAAGACGGAGATTCCTGTCGTAGCTGATGCGGATGAGGCGCTGAAAATGTTATTGGAAAAGGCGGACCCATCCATGAACAACCATAAGCCCTGGCTGGAAAAGCTGCAGGAAAACAAATCAGATTATCCATTGTGGTATGAACAGTCGGATAAAGAAATTTCGCCACAATGGCTGATAGAACAGGTATATAAACAATCGTCCGGAAAAGCAATTGTGACGACTGACGTTGGACAGCATCAAATGTGGGCAGCACAGTTTTATAAAATGGAAAAACCAAATCGTTGGGTGACTTCAGGAGGTCTTGGAACAATGGGATTCGGATTCCCGGCTGCAATTGGAGCACAACTCGGCGCACCAGAGGATCTTGTTGTTGCGTTGGTAGGTGACGGGGGCTTTCAGATGACCTTCCAGGAGCTGTCAGTCATAAAAGAACAGAACCTGCCAGTTAAAGTAATCATTGTAAATAATGAGGCGCTTGGAATGGTGAGGCAATGGCAGGAAACCTTCTATGAGGAACGCTATTCTGAATCAGTTTTTTCAACAAATCCAGATTTTGAAAAACTTGCTGAAAGTTACGGAATTCGCGGGATGAAGGTTGACAAGGAAGCTGATGTAACGGAAGTATTGCAGGAAGTGTTTGCATATGAAGGGCCGGTTGTTGTTGATTGCCGGGTTGTTCAATTATCGAATGTGTATCCGATGATTGCCCCAGGTAAAGGGATTCATGAAATGGTAGGGGTGACAAAATGAGACGAATCATAAGTGCAACAGTTCAGAATCGTGGAGGCGTACTAAACCGGGTAACCGGGATGATGCATAAGCGGCAATTTAACATCGAAAGTATATCCGTTGGTGCATCTGAAACAGAAGGCATATCGAAAATGACCTTTGTTGTTGAGGTAGGCGATCATCAGAAACTGGAGCAGCTGACCAAACAGCTCAACAAACAAATTGATGTCTTGAAAGTATCGGACATTACAGAAAAGGCGATTGTTGCAAGGGAACTAGCATTGATAAAGGTGAAAGGAAGCGGCCAATTACGTGCCGAAATCCAAGGAGTAATCACCCCATTTCGGGCATCCATCATTGACGTTTCCCGGGATAGCCTAACGATACAGGTGACTGGCAAGCCTGATAAGGTCGAGGCGTTAATTTCATTATTACGGCCTTACGGGATTAAAGAGCTTTCTAAAACTGGTGTAACTGCATTCCTAAGAGGACAGCAGCCACAGCAGGTAACCGAAATCAATTCGTTTCCAGTGTAAAAAAATTGATAAATTAAAAAACTTAGAGGAGGATGTTTCAAATGGCAAAAGTATATTATGAAAAAGAAATCGATAAGCAGGTATTGCAGGAAAAGAAAATCGCGGTGGTAGGTTACGGATCACAAGGGCATGCACATGCATTAAACCTTAGAGAGAGCGGGTATGATGTTGTGGTTGGACTTAGACCAGGTAAATCACAGCAAAAGGCAGAGGCAGACGGTTTTAAAGTTTATTCGGTCGCTGATGCGGTTAAGGCTGCAGACGTTGTAATGGTGCTGCTGCCGGATGAACATCAGACAGAGGTCTACGAAGCAAGCATTAAGCCGAACTTGCAGGCCGGAAATGCAATGGCATTCGCGCACGGATTTAATATTCACTTTAATCAAATTGTCCCACCGTCAGATGTTGATGTCTTCCTTGTTGCACCAAAAGGACCGGGACATCTTGTTCGCCGGACGTACGAGGGAGGTGCTGGAGTACCAGCATTGTATGGCGTTTTCCAGGATGTTACAGGCAATGCCACGCAGCTTTCACTAGCCTATTCTCAAGGAATTGGTGCAGCAAGAGCAGGGGTTCTTGAAACGTCATTTCAGGAAGAAACGGAAACGGATTTGTTTGGGGAGCAGGCAGTACTTTGCGGTGGCCTTACAAATTTAATCAAAGCAGGATTTGAAACGTTGACGGAAGCAGGGTATCAACCTGAAGTTGCCTATTTTGAATGTATGCATGAAGTGAAACTGATTGTGGATCTGCTGTATGAAGGTGGACTCGAAAACATGCGTTACTCGGTATCTGATACAGCACAATGGGGTGATTTTGTTTCAGGGCCAAAAGTTATCAACGATGAAACAAAAGCCCGCATGAAAGAAGTGCTTTCCGAAGTTCAATCAGGTGAGTTTGCTAAAGGATGGATTTTGGAAAATAAGGCAAATCGTCCGCAATTCTATGCAATCAATGCTTTGGAAAACCAGCATCCGATTGAAAAAGTTGGAAAGGAGCTCCGTGATTTAATGCCTTTTGTAAAACAGCCATTACAAGCAACAAAAGAAAAACAAAAGGATGTGAATGTGCATGTCACAAATTAAAATTTTTGATACGACTTTGAGAGACGGTGAACAGTCACCGGGAGTGAATTTGAATAAACT
>JBDNGJ010000180.1:0-4951 GCA_041689365.1 Virgibacillus sp. | reverse complement strand
CTGGAAGGGATAAATTCCAAGATTCAGCTGGCAAAGCGAAGAGCAAGAGGGTATAGAAACACCACGAACTTTATCAACATGATTTACTTTACCTGTGGTAAACTGAAATTTGATTACCCACAGTATTTAACATAGAGCCAACTTTTTTTAATTCGTGAACAGCATTATTTCTTAGATTTTTTATTTTAAATACTTTTTTTTGCTCTTTCTTATTAAGAATATCAAACTTATGAGCTTTTTCAATTAAAACTTCAAGACCTGATGGAACATTCTGCAAATAATTTTCAAGTTCATTTTTTAATGAGTTTTCAATTATAGAACAACATAAAATTAGAGAAGCTTGGTTAAGACCATAAATCCAGGCTTGCATTGCTTGTTCATAATAAATTTTAAATTCTGTACTTAATTCGTCTGATACGAATGTTGGTTTAATTAATTTTGCACGGTCAATATAGTCACCAATTATATTTACCAAAAGTCCACCATAGCCTCCAGATGTTATTTCATCAAAATGCTGATCCGTATCAACTTCGTCCCAAATTTTAGATATAGCTTCTTCGGCTTCATTAAGGTCAAAAATATTATTTGTATGAATTAAAGAACCAGGAGACCACATGAGAATATCTATGATTTCATACTTTATTTCCTGTAGATCCTCTAAGTATTCATCAAAAATTTCCTGAGAAATTCCACCATTATTTTTGATTTTTCGATATAGATCAAGAAGTTTTTTAATATTTTTTTCTAAATACGTCATAAAAATTGAAAAATTGTAAGTTTATGCACTAAAAAAGCGAATAAGAAAAAAAGTTATAGATCCAAAAAAAGCAGAAGTAATAATTGAAGTTGTAAAACGTGCTAAAAAATAAGAAGGAATTGGATTTCCTTCTTTGGTAGCTAAGGTTACTGGATTTCTATGTAATCCAAATATATAGCCATAGATTATATGAATAATTGACCAAATAAAGGAATACTTTATAGCAATACCCCAACTGTCAGAAAGAAAACCAATTATAATTCCTGCAAGAACATTCATTTTACCCTTATATTTTTTATAGCCGACTCTAAAACTTCATTAAAAGCCTTGGCTGAAGAACCAAAATACATAATCTTTTCAAGACCTAAATTATCAAGCTTCTTGTTAAAATAATTTTGCGCAGCAATCCGTGAAGCTGTTAATAAAGGACTATCAGATTTAGTGAGTTCCAAACTTGATTCAAAAAATTTCATCTTCGATTGCTTTGTATATTCTTTTGGTAATGTATCTATAAAACTATTAATCAAATTTGAGGGATTTGAGCAATCTTGAAAGTCTCTAACTATTTTTTGTTGAGTTATATTTACGAACATTTTTAAAACTACATCATGATACTGGGAAAAATTAAACTTCCAATTTCTTTCCTCAAATTGCATTTTAACGCGATTTCGATTGTCAGAGATTTCTGCGACAGTTTTTCTTAAAATCTCTCCAAGTAGCTCCCCAAATTTCTCCGGCGAAAGTTTTCTCTTTCTACTAAATGGCCACATAAAGTTTTAGTTTAAGTAAAGTTGGCCTAACGGAGCCGGCGGTTAACGGGCGCGCGTACCAATGTTGAATAGCAATTAACGAAAGGAGAGAGACAAAACCAAGACTTGGCAATCACCGGCGAGGCGCGTCCCTGTTGAAGCGCTTGTTAGGCATTTTTATCCCATCACAAATTGAGTAAGAGTGATTGGACCATCATATGTAGGCAAAGGTGTAGTAATAATATCTTTAGTAGAATTTGGACCAGATTTATTTTTTACTTTCATCGAAATAGCTAAGGTTGGTTCTTTTTCTTTACTTTCAGACACGGTCATTGTAAGCTTAACATTTTTAAATTCTTTAGTAATAGTGGCAACTTGAGATTTGTTATAAGAAAATTTCTTTGTTGGTATAGAAGTATTATTTACCTCACATTTAAATTTATATGAGATAGATTTTAATTGAGCCTGAAATTTATAACGGTCTTTCAATATTAATTTTTTTCTAAAAGTCCATTGGGCTTTGACTAGATCTGAATCATCTTTAAAGTTTTCACATTTTGCATCGTAGCTGCTAACTAGATTATCATAAATTTTCGAGTAAATTTCTTGATTAGTCAATAAAGTTTGACTGTAAGATTCTAAATTATCAAGACATTTATTTTGGTTATTAAATACTTGAATCTCGGAAGATTTCTTTTCAAATAAATTTTTATCGGTTTCAAAATTTATCCCAATTAACTTGAATCTGACTATGGAAATAAACATCATATCCAAGTTTTTTACAGTTCTAACCCAATCTTTTTCTACAGCGTCTTCTAAAGTTAATAGCTGAATATTGCTATGTTTGGCTACTTCATAAGCGGGTTTATAAAAACCCGATTTTGAAACAGCTATAACTTTATCTATTGGTAAATTTTGATATTTACTATCAATTTGTTCGATCCATGTCGTTCCTTGTTTGCGTTGATGGTCACGACATTCAAGGGCAATTCTAACTTGATGGTTATTGACAATAGTTTCTATATAAATATCAACTTCCCTTTCTTTATTATTCCGAAAGTCTTTAAGAAATTTAGATTCTACAATTTTTGTATTCTTTGATGATAGCTGTTTTTCAATTAGAGTAATAAGTTTTTGAAAGTCATTAGTTCTTTTTGGCATATAAAGATTTCTAATTTTAAAAATGCCTAACGGCCCCGCGCGTAACCGGCAGGCGCCAAAATGTTAAATTATTTACAAATGTACTACTGAAAAACGGTGCTTCAAAGCAGCAGCGGAACGGCGAGGCCTGTCCGCGTTGACGCGCTTGTTATACCCACATGGCTCTGAATTCTATTTAAAGTTCTAATTTATCTATGAGATGTTGTTTAATTGCTTTTTCTCTCTCCAAAATAAATTGGTCATAATCGTCACTTTTAAGATAGTTATACCCAGATTCCGTTATAAAATGCTTACTCAGAATCTTTTTCACGTCTTGTTCGTCTCCATGTTTTTTAATAATCTCATCAATATAAACAGACGGTTTTTTATTCCTAATTTTTATGTTTGTTGCATCCAAAAGTAGTGTTCTATTCAAAATTGAATTCTTAGTATCGTTGAACATCTTACATTTAGCAGGATCTAGATCTTTCACTTTAGATGGAAAGATATGATGATCATTTATTCGAGAATTTCTATAATCCCCAAACCCGGCAAGGCGCATTTTATAAAAATCGCGAGCATTATTTAAAGCAAGTAAACACAATATTGTGTTATACCTAGATGAGCCCTTACTTATGGTTTTAAAATCTACTTCGTGGACAAAATCTTTGTTTATTTTCTTTATTCTCTCGATTGGGGTCTTACTTTCCAGCCAATGTTTCCAGTCCCGAAAATCTTTAGCCATAACACTATCTGATGATCCACTATAGTCTTCGGAGAACGTGGCGGACCAGTACCATTTTTGCAAGTAATTTTTAAACATCGGTTCATCAACATCTCCTTCAAAAACCCAAAGTAAAGCACCTAAAACAGGAATTATAGTCGTGTTAGGAATGAAATCGGTTTTTATAGCTCCAAAATCTGCCTCACCGGTGTTCATAATTCTTTCTCGTGCTTTCTCCGCAAACTTACAAGATTTATGCCATATACTTTTAAATTCATCTCCAGAATCCACAAGTATATCTTCATATTTATTTCCGCCATCGTCTTTTCTTATGATTTTCTCATTAGGAATGAGATTATATAAGTATTTAGAAGAGCAATAGTTTTGTTTCACTAATGAAATGAGCTTTAAAAGATATTCAGGCATATTTGAATCTACCTTTTTGAGTAATTCATTATCCAGATTTCCCCAAAGGTCTTTTCTAAGTTTAACTCCCTTTGGATATAGAAAAGCATTTAAAAGATCAAATGTAGACAGCTTCATTCCTTTTTCATTGACCCGCGCAAAAATATTGCAGATATCACGAATATTTCTCTCACTACTTAGAGGGTACAAGACAAATTGATATTTTAAAATACTATTTAAAACATCTCGAATATTGAATGGTACAATGTCATCATTTAAATCTTGAGAATGAATTCTTAAAAATTCAAGGCTCCAGTCATTGAATTCCTTCGAATCAATAAAACTTTTATTGTTTTCTGTCGGATGGTTAATAGATAATATGTTCAAAGGAACTTTACCTGTTTTAGCCCAACTATCTTTTTCATTATAAAAATCTTCCCAGCTTCTGTAATTAAAGAAAAATTTATAGTCGATTGCTTCATCGTATTCTTGGTTTAAAACTGCCACTAAATCTATAAAAAAAGCATAGTATGATTTACGATTCGGAAATTTTGTTTTAGGATTATACAATGCATAATAAAGCGAAGATAGCCTTTGTTGACCGTCCAAAATTGCATCGCTTGGTTCTCCATTCAACTTAGCTCCCCAAACTGGATCCCATTGATCATTACTGGCTTGATCTTGGGATAACTCCCATAATAAAAGTAACCCTGTGTAATAGTCTTGAATTATTGACTGAATCAAATCGCAGACCATACCTGGTTTCCATTCAAAACCTCGTTGAAAATGTGGAATTGCGTAATTTCCTTGGTTAACTAGTTTTAAAAGTTGTTCTACATTTTTTGTACCCGGATTTTCAGTCATTGTAGTAAATTTAATTTTAACTAAGAATTAAGATAAGGTAAAAATTGAGATGATGAATTTCATGTGGGTATAACGGCCCAGCGCGTAACCGGCAGGCGGACTACCGTAAATTAAACCAAAATGTACTGCTGAAATTTGGAACTTCAAAACGGGCACGGGACGGCGAGGCCTGTCCGCGTTGACGCGCTTGTTATGCCCACTTTATCTAACTTTTGTAAGAATCAATTAGATCGAATGCTTTTACAAAGGCAGTCTCTAAAGAATCCGCAATTACGGGAATATCCTTTTCACCATTCGTAAAAACCAATTTTG